>CAMGTC010000154.1 GCA_946061765.1 uncultured Treponema sp. | reverse complement strand
ATTCATTTTAACTCGAGTTTTTTTGCAAAAACTCTGTTTATTTACATGTTCGCTTACGCGAACGTTTTGTAAATCCTCAGTTGTTGAAACAACTTGCGGTTTACAAAATTAATGAATAATTTTTTTGTAAAATCAATTTTATGTTTAATTTTCAAAAAACTCGAATTTCGGGCTTATTAATTATAAATTTGCTAAAAACTAGTTGACAATTAACAGTCTCTAAAATAAAGTAAATTATAAATTTTAAAAGCAGGTAATAAATATGTCCTTAAATGATTCTGAAATAGATGAATTTGAAATGAATCTTTCGTATGATGACGAATTTGATGATTTCGGTAATGACGAAGACTTTGATGATGATGATTTTGAGGAAGAAGACGACGAAGTCATAGATGAATTTGATGATGATGCTGATCTTTATTATGATGATGTTTTTAAAGAAGATGACGATTATGATGAACCTTATGATGATGTAGAAGCCGAAGACGGTTATGATTTAAGTCATGATGAAGGTGAAGAATTAATCGACGAAGACGATCTTTATTAATTCCTTAAAAAATTATATCTATTAAATCATTTTGTAATGAAATACGACCAGTCAAGGCACGTTTCGCTCAAGGCCTTGACTCGTTCGTTTTTAGGGGTTATATTAACCCCTGAATCATCTAAAAAAAAACTGATTTCATTTGTGAAATCAGTTTTTTTTGTTTAACTCTAACAGCTTTTAATTTTCTGAATCGTGAAATTCAATCTTTTTTCCAGCGTGCCAAAGTTTTTCTAATTCATAAAAACTTCTAGCTCTTTCTGTCATAAGATGAATAACAATTGGACCTAAATCAATTAAATTCCAGTCATCACCATCAGGGCTTTTTCTATTTGTCTGATGAATTTCAAGATCATTTTCTTTAATATAATCTTTTACATCTTTATATATACCCTGCCATTGTGTAGAACTATTTACACTTGTGATAATAAAATAATCAGTCCAGCTGTTCAATTCAGAAATGTTTAAAAGAACAACATCACTACCTTTTCCATCTTCTACTAATTTTGCAAGTTCAATTGCTTTTTGCTCTACAGTTTTCATATTTTCCTACCTTCTAGATGGTACAACATAACGTCCATCAAAATCTTTCCCAAGAATTATAGTAAAGTCGATTGATGCCTCAGCACCAGAAGCATCAGTTCCCAGACTTTCCTCTGCCTGTTTTATATTTGTACAGTGAATAAATTCACCTACCATTTTTGCAACATCTTCATTTCCATAATGATCAATAATGACAGTTTCATCATAATCGGTTTCGGCATTTCCAATTGTAAGAACATCATAACTGGCATTCTGGAACAAAATTGATGTATTTCTTGCCAATCCTAAAACTTTTGTACCATTCAAAATCCGAAGTACATAAACTCTAGACGAAATAGTACCATCTGTAGAAACAAGCATACTTGTAATTTGTTTTACAGATTCTTTTATTAAATCTCCATTTGTAGAAGGGAAGAGTAATAACTGGCCGTCTACATTTCTTAAAGAACCAGAAACTGTCTGTTTGATAATTGATTCTGAATCAACATCTGCAATCTGTTCAAATAAAGTTTTTTCTTCCTCTTCTTCTACATTTGTCTGAAACCACTGTGTATATAATTTATCGCTCCCTTTACTAAAGATTACAAATTTTTTATCATGCAAACTTGTAATAAAAGCAGACATTACATTCTGATATCTTTCCTGTAAATCAGCTTCATTTTCATCTGCAAGTTTATAATGAAGATAAGTATTAATCTTATCTCCGTCAAGGTTTACTGCACCAGAAGGTAAAAGCCAGCGCTCTCCACTAATCTCAGAAACATAATCTATAGGCTCTGGAATAAAAACTCTAAAACCTCCAAGATAATCAGCCATTTTTAAAAAATCTGGTAAAGTAATAACACAATAAAAAGGAATGGAAACTCCAAGTAACTTTTCTACTTCGGTCTTAAAACTCTTAATTCCAACTTCTTCATAAATGACTTTTAATTTATCGGTTCTTCCAATACTTCGGAAAATGGAACCTACATGACCTGGAAGATTTACCAAAGCGGCTCTTTTAGTCTGGTGATCAAAAATCATAAGATTGGAAAACAAAACTGAAGAATCAGAATCTTCTACAACAAATAAAACTCTAACAATCTGATTATCTTTAAGAGTCTCTTTTACAAAATCAGATTTAAGGGAAACTCCAAAAATAACAGAAACTACTGCTATTACAAGAATAATAAGAGCTATAAAAATAATTCCTTTCTGTTCATCTCTAATTTTTTTCATTTCATTTTCCTATTATATTTTAAATCTACTATTTTTGGTATTTTTTATACTCTTCAATAAGTTCTAAGGTATCTGGATAAATATCATAACCATGAGCTTTTACATACTCATAATTTTCAAGCAAAACAGCGTAAAAAAGCTGATTAATATTCATAGCAAAAAGTCTTGCTCTATATTCCTCACTTGATTGAGGTCTTCCAGGTTCTATTTTATCTGCAACAAAAAGACATTTTGTAAGATCACATAAATTCAGGCAGGCAGAAGTATGATTTGTTACGGCTTCAAGTAAATCTGAATCATCTATTCCAAATTTATTTTTTAGTAAGGTTGCAGCTGCTCTTCCATGTAAAAGTTGAGGGTGCTCTAATTCAAATTTGGGTATTCCAAGTCCAGCATCTTTTGACAGCTTAATCATTTCCTCTTCTGGAAAATCTTTACACATATCATGCCCAATTCCTGCAAGATAGCCTAATTTTGGATTTAAACCGTATTTTTTGCAGAGAAAACTACAAGTTTGAGCAACTCTTACAGAATGATCATATCTTCTGGCCTTTACGTGTTTCTTTGTAAAGGCATCAATTATTTTAATATACTCATCTAAATTATCATAATTCATTCTAAAACCTCTAAATTTATTTTGATGCATTAAATTTTATAAAGATTATGACTTTCTATATATTCATAAACCGCCTGTGGAAGAAGATATCTATAACTTTTTCCACTGGCAATTCTTAATCTTATTTCTGTAGAAGAGACAGTTACCAGGGGTGAATCTAAAAGTGTGCAAGGATAGTTAAAATTTTCTTTATCAAAAGCAACTTCAAAATCTCCCTTAAATCTTCCCAAAGCAGAATTTTTAAAAGTAGATGAATCTTTACTGTAAAAATCCGGCTGACGGGGAAAAATCACAAGATGACAAAGCTGCCCAAGTTTTTCAGATTCTTTCCACTTATAAAATTCAGCAGCAATTTCGGCCCCCATCAGTAAAGCAGGTTTTTGACTCAGTTGATTTTTATATTTCTCTAAAAGAAAATTTACTGTATCAATTGTATAAGAAACACCTTTTCTGTTTATTTCGCATGTTTCAAGCTCAAAAGGAGAATCTTTTACTGAATTACAAAAAGCCCGAACCATCTCCATTCTTTGCAAACTTGTAACAGATGCTTTAATTTCTTTGTGAGGTGGAATACCGGTAGGAATAAATAAGACTTTATCGTAGCCTAATTCACGAACCGCAGTATCGGCCATCATTGCATGTCCAATATGAAGAGGATTAAAACTGCCACCCAAAATTGCTAATTTCATCTTTTAATTTTCACTTCCAGGAAACTGAGTATTATCATCATCAAAATATTCAGGATTATCTAAGAAAGAAGAATTATTTTTGTTTGTAATAACTTCGGTTTTAGTATTTCGATTTTCAAGTTTATTTACAAGAGTGACAATTTCTTTCTGAGCTTCTTTCATTCCTCTTCCAGCCATTACAGAAACTGGAATTGCAAGAGTATTTTTTTCTTCTTTACGGATTTTCTCTATTAACTTAACTGCCCTATCATAGGTACCGTCGATATCAATTTTATTACAAAGAACAATTCTTGGTTTTTCAAGTAATTCATCAGAATAATTTGCAAGTTCATTCTTTAATGTATCATAAGCAGAAAGATAGTTTTCGTCTGAACAGTCAATCATAAAAATCAAACAGGATGTTCTTGTAATATGTTTTAAGAAAGTATCTCCAAGGCCAAGGCCTTCTGAAGCTCCTTCTATAATTCCTGGAATATCAGCAATTATAATATCACTTTCGTCATCAATACGAAGAACTCCAAGATTTGGAATTATAGTTGTAAAAGGATAAGGAGCAATCTTTGGTCTGGCATTTGTAAAATAAGTTAACAGCGATGATTTACCAGCGTTTGGAAAACCAACTAAACCTACATCAGCCATAATAGAAAGCTCTAGTTTTAATAAGCGGGTTTCGCCTTTCTGTCCAGGATTTGCATGACGTGGAGCCTGATTGGTAGATGTCTTAAAATGAACGTTCCCCCAACCACCGTTACCACCTTTTAGGAAAACAAAATCTTCATCTCCTTTAGAAGTAGAAAAATCATAAATAATTTCATCTGTTTCGGCATCGCGGATTGTTGTTCCAGGAGGAACCGGGATAACACAATCTTCTCCATCAGCACCAAATCTGTTCCACCCCTGACCGTCACCACCATTCCGAGCCTTAAAGCAATGCTGATGTCTAAGTTTAGCAAGAGTACGTAAATTTCTTTTTATACAAAAAATAACATCTCCGCCCTTTCCTCCATCGCCGCCATTAGGACCTCCGTGAGGAATATATTTTTCACGGCGGAAAGCAACACAACCATTTCCACCATTTCCAGAGCGAACTTCAATTATAGCTTCATCAGCAAAACCTATCATTTTAAGACCCCTTTCAAAAAAAAAGCCCGGCAGATTATTCGTCAAACCGGGCACTTCATTAAAGTAAATATATGCTTACTTAATAATTAACTTATTTAGCAGCTTCAACAGATACAACTTTGTGGTTGTTGCGTTCACCGTAAACAACTTTTCCATCTGCTGTAGCAAACAAAGAATCATCACCAGCTTTTTTTACGTTTTCGCCAGGATAGAACTTTGTTCCACGCTGTTTAAGAATGATAGAACCTGAAGTTACAGATTCACCAGCATATTTTTTAATACCCAAGTTTTTTGGATTTGCATCGCGTCCGTTTTTTGCACCAGATCCACCACGTGTTCTTCCCATAGTAATCTCCTATCTAAAGTCTATTATGCAAGTGTGATTGATTCAACACGTACTTTTGTGTACTGCTGTCTGTGACCAATTACACGGTGATAATCTTTCTTTGACTTGTATTTGAATACTAAAACTTTCTTATCGCGGAAAGATTCTTCTACTACTACAGTAACTTTTGCACCTTTTACATAAGGAGCACCAACACTGATTTTGTCTCCATCGCTTACTAAAAGAACTGTATCAATGTCAATTTTTGTACCTTTTTCAGCATCAAGCTTATCAACTGTAAGGACTACATCTTTTTCTGCTTTATACTGTTTGCCCTTAAATTCAATAGTTGCGTACATATAATACCTCTATTAAAAATATTTCAAATTATGAACGCCAGATGCAGCGGAAAAAAGGAAACATAATCCAACCTGCAAAAGACTAGTAAAAAGACCGAATAATGATATAAAACGGGGATTAAATACCACTACGCCTAAAGTCTAGATACGTAAAAGAAATAATAGTGAATTTGGGATTTTTATTCAAGTGGTATAAAGCCTTTTAACGACCAGAAGTCATTTTATAATGTCTTTACACTGAAAGTAAACTTGTTTTTTTTAATAAAGATTAAAGTTTTTTAACTATACGGTTCAATTTCGAGTATTTGATTTACAAACCGTGGCAAGGATTGTAAGGGCTGGCGAAGCCAGTTCCGAAGCGGAGCGAAGGAATGAAGCGATAGCGTAACCCTGAAAAGCCTGATTTTTGCGAAGCAAAAAGCCACCCTAAAAAATTAAAAATTCAAAACTCGACATTTGTTCTATACATAAAATGTAAAATCTTTATAATTCCTTCTATGAAAAACAAAGCTTTTCTGAAGGCATTTAAAACTTCAATTCCTGTTTTATGTGGATATTTAACCTTAGGGATAGCCTTTGGCTTATTTTTAATTAATGCAAATTACTCATGGTGGCTTTCTCCCTTAATGAGTCTTATTATGTACGCAGGTGCAGCTCAATTTATAGGAATAGGACTTTTTGTGGCTGGTATGCCCTTATCAACAATATTAATAACTCAAGCCTTAGTAAATATCCGCCATATAGTTTACGGATTCTCTTTGATTAATAAATACAAAAAAAGTGGTAAATGGAAACCTTATTTGATTTTTGCCCTTACGGATGAAACATATTCATTAGTCACAAGTACAGATTTAGATAAAGATATTGATTCTGTAAAATTTTATGGATATGTAAGCCTTTTAAATCATATTTACTGGGTTACAGGTTCAACCCTTGGCTCTCTTTTAGGAAACTTTATCCCCTTTGATTTTGCAGGTGTAGATTTTTCCCTCACAGCACTTTTTGCCGTTCTGACAGTGGAACAATTTTTAAAGACTAAGGATATTAGTCCAATTCTGACAGGAAGTATATCTACAATTGCAGCAATTATTCTAATGAAATTCGGAATAATACAAAGCAGTAACATTCTTTTACTTGCCCTTTTTGCAGGAATTCTGATTATCTTATTTATAAAAAGAGGTAAAAAAAATGCTTAGTCTTCCAAAAGTTTTAATTGCAGTAACAGCCACAGCCCTTATAATTTTTTTAGAAAGAGCCTTACCTTTTATTCTTTTTTCAAAGAAAAATCCT
>CAMGTC010000153.1 GCA_946061765.1 uncultured Treponema sp. | reverse complement strand
AAAGAGAATTTTCATCTGTATTTATAAAGGCATATTCCGAAGTAAAAGAAAATTTTCCTACAAGAGTATTATTTCTATCAATCATATAAATTGTATAATCTTTATTATTTTTTCCAAGTAAAATAATCAGATTTTTTGATTCTTTTATAGAAATTATGTGTTTATCAACTGGAATACTGTTATTTATTTCTTTTCCGATGTTATAAATACCAATATTATTTTCATAATTATAAATAACTCTATTCCCGTCATTGCAAAAGTATACCAGGTTTTGATTAGGACTAGTACTGTCTAAAAATTTATGATAGATAATTTTAAGTTGATTATTATCTCTGCTTGCTAAAACAAAGCGCTGTTTATTTTGTCCAGAAAGACTTGCAATATATTTTCCATCTTCTGAAACATCACATCCTAAAATTACAGGTAAATCACTTCCACCAGGTGTAAATGTTTCTTCCAAATTACCATTCAGATTGTTGAAAATTTTAATAGTTCCGTTGGAAAGTCCAAGAATTGTATAATTGTTTTTTGCATTAAAAGCTGTAATTGGAATTGTTCCTTCATATTTCCATTCAATATTTCCACTTTGATTACATTTTGCAAAAGAAGAGCCACCAGGAAGGAAGGTGTATATTAAATTTTTACAAAAATAAGGAAATCCTTCTGCTTCAAAAGTACCTTTTTCATTTCCATTGGAATCAAAAAATTTAATTCCGGAACTATTAGTGTTATAAATTGAATAAAAATTATTAGAAATTGAAACTTTAGAAGGAAAAGTCTTATTTAGAGTGATTTCTCCATCTTCAGTAATATAACCAATTGTCTGTCCCAGGCGATAATACATTGTATTTTTGTCTGTTACATTTTTTACAGTTGGATTTGAAATGTTTACATTCCAGCAAGGTTCAAAATTATATTCCTTGGCCAAAGGTTTTGCTGCTAGAAAAATAAAAGAAATAATAAAAATGACAGCAATTATTATATATATAGAAGTCTTCTTTTTTGATTTCATATTTTAATGTTATAATAATGATAGATAAAAATCAATTAATGTTTTACGGAGTACTAGAATGAATATTACTGATGAAAATTTAAAAGAATTATATGATATTGCCACTAAGGCTTCAGAAAAATCCTATTCTCCTTATTCGAAATTTCCTGTAGGAGCCGCTTTACTTTTTGAAGACGGAAAGATTTTTTCTGGATGTAATGTTGAAAACCGTTCATATGGTCTTACTAATTGTGCAGAAAGAACTGCTGTGTTTAAGGCTGTTTCTGAAGGTTATACAAATCTTATAGCTCTTGCTATATCCACTCCAAAAGCTGATTATCCTGTTGGTCCTTGTGGTGCCTGTCGCCAGGTTTTAACTGAATTTGGTAAAGATGACGTTCCTGTAATTTTTGGACCTTCATATGAAAAAGCTGTAAAAAAGACACTTGGCGAATTGTATCCTTTTGATTCATTACATGAATTAGCCAATAATTAGGGAATATTTCTTTATATTTCAAAGATTTTCTAAGTATTGACAGATTTTGGTAAAATATGCGAAAATAATTTTAATCATATTGATTTAAAATTGTTGGAGAATAATAAAATGGCTGATGAAATTCTTACTATAGAAGAGGTTGCAAAATACCTGCGAGTTTCTGATAGAACTGTTTATGATTGGGCACAAAAAGGTGAAATTCCTGCCGGAAAAATTGGTACTGTTTGGCGTTTTAAAAAATCAGAGATTGAAAATTGGGTAAATGCCAGACTTTCACCAGATTTAAATAAAACTAGAGATGCTGATATTCAGGTAAAAAATATTCTTTCTCCAGATAGAATTTTATTTATAAATCAAAGTTCAAAGCATGATGCATTAGTTCAACTTTCCGAAGTTTTAGCTACTGCTCCTCAGGTAAAAAACGCTTCTGAATTAACAACAGAAATTTTAAAACGTGAAGAATTAATGTCTACTGCTATTGGTAGAGGAATTGCAATCCCTCACGTTAGATTATCTTCTGTAACAGATTTAGTTATGGCCGTTGGTGTTTGTAAAAAGCCAATTGAAGATTTCCAGACTTTTGATGATCAGAAGGTAAATCTTTTATTTATGATTGCAGCTGCATATAATCAGCATGCTTATTATTTACAGACCATTTCTCATTTTAGTGGCAAATTAAAGAAAGATGATTTAAGAGAAAAGATTATTAATTCTGACTCTGAAATTGACGTTTATAATTTAATTTTACACTCATAGAATAAAAGGTTATCTAGGGTAAAATCACAACAATCCATTTAGATTGGTCTTGAAAATCAGCATTAATCATACCCCAGGTAACCTTTGCTGTTGTTTCACCAAAAATAAAATATCTGTCGCTTCCTTCCAAAGAATAAATCTGGCCAGGTGCTTCAATTTCAGTAGCAACCATAGCATGAGAATATTCATTAGAAATTAAAAGTAAACTTTCAATTCCAATTTGTTTAAGTAAAAGGGCAACTAATAAACTGCGGCTGTCGCAATCATTTCCTTCTCCGGTTAAAACTGCTGGCAGGGGAGTAAAATCAGAAGAATTTTTATTATCAGCTCTTTTATAGTCAAAATTTTGCACCCAGGATAATAAATATTGGGCATACTTTATTTGTGCATTTTGTGGATTTTCTTTTTTTGCCTTATTGTAAAGATTTTTATAAATATCCACTCCGGCATTTTCTATTCTTGAATAAGAATCTCTGTAAATACATCTGTAATAACGCTGCCAGGCTTCTTTCCAAAATTGATTATTAGCATACATAGCCAGAACAGAATATTCCATATCTACAAGAAACTGAGAGGCTTCCAGATCGCTTTTATCAATTGTAGTGTTGATTTTTGTATTTTCGATATTTAAACAAATATTTTGATTTCCTTCTTTTGGAAAAGCATAAGAGATAATAATTCCAGGACAATTATAAAAATCTTGATTTACGTTTAATGAATTGATGGTTGAAATGATAAATCTTTCATAATTATTAAATGTTTCTTCATCACAATAAGCAAGTACAGTTATATATGTATTTTTGGCTTGCAAAGCAGTTGTAATTCCCCAGCCAGGATAAGCTTTTTCTAAATTAATTGTAAAAGTTGAAATTGCACTTATAGAATCATTCCATTTAAAAGTGTCGATAGAAGATTGTGCATTTAATTTACTCAGATTTGTATTTAAAATTTCATTTACACTAGAATCTTCATTGTAATTGATTTTTATTACAAGAGAAATATTTAGAGGTTCAAAAGAAAGTAAATATCCACTGCCGTCTTTACTGTAATCAATCAGCGAATAACCTTCTGGAAGATCAAAAGAAAATTTATAATTATCATCTGAAAAAATTTCTGCACTTAATGAAAAAAATCCAAAAAAAATGAATATAAAAAGGAAAAATCCTTTAATGGATGCCAGTCTTGTCATTTTTTATTCCCTCTATTAGTATATTTCGGATGAATCCTACAAAAATTTTATATTCTGACGAAGAAATCTATGTGATCAATAAACCTGCAGGTCTTGCAGTTCAAGGTGGAAAGGGAATAACTCATTCTCTTGATATTGATTTTGCTAAAGAAGTAGGCAAAAAGGTTTATCTTGTCCACCGTCTCGATAAAGAAACTTGCGGGCTTATGATAGTTGCAAAAAATCCACTTGCAGCTAAAAAATGGACTAAATTAATTTCTTCAAAACAGGTAAAAAAAGAATATTTTGCAATCTGTGCCGGTCATCTTAAGCAAAAAAAAGGATCTATTACAGAAGATTTAGAGCAGCATGGTAAAGAAAAATCAGCTGTTACTTATTATCAGGTTGATAAAGAATGGACTGTTGATTATAGCGACGGGGAAACTTCTACCGAAACAATAAATATGACAAATATTCGCCTTCAATTGGAAACTGGTAGAATGCATCAGATTAGAATTCATCTTTCCAAACAAAATTGTCCCATTGCGGGTGATGATATACACGGTAATTTTAAACTAAATAAAAAGTTAAAAAAGGTTCTTAAGATTAAAAATCTTATGCTCTGTTCAAAAAAATTAAGTCTTCCTCTTAATAATGAAATTAAAACTTTTGAAATTCCTCTTCCACCTCATATGGATTTTGAAAGTTACTACCTTGATAAATAGTTGTAATAAGTTTAAAATATATAAATATGTTTGATGTAAAAGATACAGATTTTTTTGATTTGGAAGATGAAGCTTTTGATACAATTGTTGAAAATGATATATTTTTCAGTGGAAAAATAAAAATCAAAAAGACTTTTATGATTCGCGGAAAAGTAAATGGTACTATAGATTCTTCTAATGACTTAGTAATCGATTCTGATGCTGTTATAAATGCAGATATTGTTGCAGAAAGAGTTCTTGTCAGGGGTAAAGTAACAGGAAATGTAATTGGACGAAAATTAATCTTCGTAACTGCCTCTGGTTCAATTAATGGTGATATTTCTACAGAAAAAGTTGTACTTGAACCTGGTTGTAATTTTACTGGAAAATGTACAATGCTTTAATTTTCTATCTTTATTATAGGTGATGATTAATATGAAAAAGTTAATTGCAGGTTTGATTTTATCTTTATTTACACTTTTAGAAATTTTTGCACAAAATAATACAAGACAAGATGCTTTAGTTTTATATAACAGTCAGAAATATAAAGAAGCTGTTCAAGTTTGCGAAGAAGAACTTAAATTAAATCCTAATAGAGTTGAATCTTATGTTGTAATGTGCTGGTCTTTAGTACGAAATAAACAGTACGCCGAAGCAGAACAAAGAGCTCTACAGGGGTTAAAAATAAGTCCTTATGATTTACGTTTAATTGAAATTTTAGGTGAAGCCAAATATTATTTGGGAAAAAATCAGGGGGCAATGGAACAGTTTCAAAAATATGTTGCATCAGCTTCTGAAAGTGCAGCTCGTGTTGGTACTGCCTATTATATGATGGGTGAAATTTTTATTAAACAGACAAAATATCAGCATGCCGATATTGCTCTTTCTTCTGCAGTTAAAAAAGAACCTTTACTGGACAGCTGGTGGGTAAGATTAGGTTATGCTAGAGAAATGGCTGGAAATTATTATGAATCTGTTGCAGCTTATGACGAGGCTTTAAGATTAAATTCTGCTTCTTATGATGCTCAGCGGGGCCGTGAAAGAGTAAGCGCAAAACTTAAAAGATAAAATTCTTATTGTGAATACTATAAAAATATTAACTCTGGGCTGCAGGTTGAATCAGATTGAAAGTGAATCTATTGGAAAATTTTTTACAGATTGCAACTTTCAAGTTGATATGATTCCAATAACAGCTCAGTCTCCAATTAATTTAGAAATTCCTCTTTGTATTTTAAATACCTGTACAGTAACTCAAAAGGCAGAACAGAAAGCAAGGCGAATTATAAGACTTATGTTACAAAAGTATCCAAATTCTACTGTATTAGTTACCGGATGTTATGCTCAACTTTCTCCTGAAGAAATTAAAAGAATTGATAAAAGAATTGTAGTAATTGGATCTCAAACAAAATCAAGAATTATCACTATTCCTCAAATGCTTAGAAATAGACTGAACGAAAATGATTTTGATTCAATTAAATTTGTAAATGAAATCAATGTTTATAATGACAATCAAAAGATAGAAAAAAATGGTTTTCCTGAAAATTCCTTTATTTTATCTACATCTTCTTTTTTAAGCCATTCTAGAGCCAGTCTTAAGATACAAGACGGATGTAATTCATCCTGCTCTTATTGTGCAATACATTTAGCCAGAGGTCATTCTGTTTCAATTGATGTTCAAACAGCAATTAATAGGGTTGTGGAGCTGGAAAATAAGGGCTTTGGAGAAGTTGTTCTTACCACAGTAAATATTGGTCAGTATAAGGGAAAATACAAAGATACATATTTTAATTTTTCTAAATTATTACAAGCTCTTTTGGATAATACAAAGGAAATTGCTTTTAGGATTTCAAGTATTTATCCAGAAATAGTAGATGAAGAATTCTGTAAGGTAATTAAAGATAAAAGGGTAAGGCCTCATTTTCATATTTCTTTACAAAGTGGAAGTAATAAAATCCTTAATGCTATGAATAGAGCTTATGATGCTAATTTAGTATTAAATGCCTGCAAAAAAATTCGTCAGGTAAAAGAAAATGCCTTTTTGGCTTGTGATGTAATTACAGGATTTCCTGGCGAGACTGATGAAGATTTTAAGTTGACTTTGGATTTATGCAAAGATTGTGATTTTACCTGGGTCCATGCTTTTCCATTCTCAGAAAGACCAGGAACTGCAGCAGCAGAGTTTAAAAACAAGGTGCCTCAGTCAATCTCTGGCCAGAGATGTAAGGCATTAAATGATTTTTCTTTGAAACAAAAATTGAAATATATAAAATCTTTTGAAGGTAAAGAATTATCTGCAATTTTAGAAACTGTAAGAAGACCTTCTGTTATTAATAAAAATATAAGTAAGTTTGTTTATCATGCAGTTACAGAAAACTTTATTCATTGCGAAATTACTTCTGATATGATTTTAGATACCAGAAAAAATCTTAAAATTGTGATTACTTCGGTTAATGAAGACAAATTAATGAAAGGTGGAGAAATAGAAGCTTTTGCGCATTTTAAATAAAAAAAATTTAAAAAAAATGAAAAAAAAATGAAAAAAAAATGAAAAAAAAAAAAAAAAAAAATGAAAAAAAAATGAAAAAAAAAAAAAAAAAATAAAGATGATGTAAAGAAAAAAATTTT
>CAMGTC010000152.1 GCA_946061765.1 uncultured Treponema sp. | reverse complement strand
AGAAGTTTCTGGAACAGGAGTTTTTGAAACACAAGCCGTAAAAACAGCTAGAAGTGCTAAATTTGCTGCCAGAATAAGAATTAACTTTTTCATTTTTCCCACCTTATTTCATATATTTTAATAGAACAAAGTACAGTTGAAATTCCATTAATCATTAGTTAAACTAAAAAGACAATGAGCATTCAAAATTTTAGAAAAGCCTTAGGACTGCTGATTGTCGATACTCTTATAATCATCGGCATTTTTGTCCTTCAATTTAGAACAGATTCAAGTATTATTGAAAAAATTGGTAACCTTCAAATCTCCCTTGAAAAAGCAGAAGAAAGCCCTGCAAATTCAAACGGAACTCCTTTAATAAATAAACTTAGATTATCCTATAACGGTTTTAATTTATTTTTTGATAACCAAAATCCAATAAAAGTTAATAGTGCAAATGATTCACAAGAAATAACCCAAGTAACATTAACAAGTTACAAGAAAACTTCAGATTTGTCTTATGACTTTGATTTTACAAATAATGTAAAACTTCACGTTTTTCTGACTTCTTTGAATTCAGATTCTAATTTTTCAATTAATGCAGTTTTGCCTGCGAATATAAAATCTATTGAAATACCTTACAATTATTCTTCAAATATGAAAATCAAAAAAGAAGATTCAAATAGAATCATTTTTGAAGATAGAAAAAATGCCTGGGAACTTGAAGGCTACTCTTTTGCAAATAAGTACGTAACTTTCTCTCATATAGGAAATTCAATATCATACGCTCCTTATCAGGATACAAAAGAATTTACATTTGATTTAATTACAGAACTTGCTATTGCCAACCCAGAAAATTACCGACAGACAATTTCTTCAATCAAGCAAAATCTTATTTCTGCCTTTAATTCAAACACTATTGAAGCAAATATTA
Source organism: uncultured Treponema sp. (assembly GCA_946061765.1). Taxonomy (GTDB): domain Bacteria; phylum Spirochaetota; class Spirochaetia; order Treponematales; family Treponemataceae; genus Treponema_D. The sequence continues at coordinate 5,881 of CAMGTC010000152.1, read as the reverse complement.
CTGAACAGACTGCTGTTTCTTATATTGCTGCAATGTCAGAATCAGGTCATTATAACCAGGCAATTGAAAATATACCTCAGAGCCTTAAAAACAGTCCGGAAAGAACTTATCTTTCGGCTCCATATTTAAATACACTTGCTTCTATGGATCTAAAACTTGAAGCAGTTATCAAATCTAATCAAAACCTCATTTCTTCAAGTGCACAAAACGGCTCTTTAAATCTTTTAGGAATCAGAAATATTGCTTTCTTCCTTTATATTCATCCAAACCAGAACGAAGTAACAACTTTCCTTAATAAAGTTGCAAAAATTGAAGTGAAAAATGCAAGTTTATCTCAGATTGTTGGAATTATACAGCTATACAATGATCTTTTAACATTGAACGAAAAATATGCTGCAATTCTTCATCCATTACTTGACCCTTGTGTAGATAAAATTGCTTCTATGTGTAACTTCAACGGAAGTATAATTACAATTTCCGAAAATGATACCTTTATCTCGGTTGTTCAGGCAGTTGAAATTGGTGTTGCCCTTTTACGTTATGGAATTATCTCTGGTAATGTAGAAGTTCAAAAAGCTGGTTATGCAATTGTTAATTCTTATATTTCAGAAAGTTCTTCATTTGATTTAAGAACACTTTCAAATATTTACCCAATTATTGCTTACGATAACTGGTATTATCCACACTTTGCAAAAATCAATGATTCTAATAAAGTATGGGCCTGGACTTGTGCAAGAGACATAAAAGTAAATATCTCAAGCGAAGAAGTACAGTATATAATCGACTTCCCGGAAAGTCTTACTCACTATGTAATTCTCAAAGGTGTTCCTAGATTCCGTACAATTTACATTTACAACATGGCCTTCCGCACAGACCCAAGATTCGAAACTTATAATTCTTCAGGATATGTTTATAAACGTGAAAATCAAACACTTCTTCTTAAATCACGACATAAGTCTAGACTTGAAGAAATTCGTATTGATCTTTATGACGAAAAAGCAGATGCAACTCCTGTAAGCACTGCAGCAAGCGAAACTAGCAATATTTCAAGCCAGGAAAAGGCTTCGGCAAGTGAAAATACAAGCTCTACAGAAGTTGTTAAGACTACCACAAACGTAACTTCTTCTGCTTCTGATTCAACTTCTACAAATAGCAGTCAAAATAATCAGACTAACAGACAAAATGTTAATCCTGCTAATAATCCTTACAACAGGGCTCCTGGTCCAAATTATCCGGGAATACCACAAGCCCATTAAGCTGAAAAATAGTAAGATGAAATTGTAAAAAAGTGGGGTAAAAAATGGAAATAAGTGTTAAGCAAAGCATTTCTCTACTTTCTCATATTCACTCTGTAACTTCTGATTTTTTAAGAGATAAATTAAAAGAAAACGGCTGGCCTGATTTTGCAACTTCTCACGGAAACATACTTTTTCAGCTAAATTGTTGCGAAAGTATGACAATGAAAGATTTATCTCAAAAAATTAACAGAGATAAATCAACAACAACAGTTTTAGTAAGAAAACTTGAACAAGAAGGTTTGATTGAAACTGTAAGTGATTCCAATGATAAAAGAAGTAAGTTAATTAGACTTACAGCAAAAGGCAAAGAATATAATAGTAAAACCTCAGAAATCTCAAAAGATTTAATTTCTACCTTTTATAAAGGCTTTAGCGAAGAAGAAAAAACAAAATTCGTAGACTTTTTGCAAAAAATCAGCAATAATTTTTCATAACTTACTTGACATTAGTTTTATATCAAACTAATTTATTTGTATGAAAAAACTCTCTCTATTATTATTTTTAATTTCACTATTATTTTTGTCTTGTAAAACAAAAGAAGTAGAAAAGGCAAAATCAATTGCAGTATTTGTACCAGGAATTATTGACAATAGTCCTGTATACGAAATGCTTGTTGAAGGTATTAAAGAAGCTGTTGATGGCTACAACGAAGAAGTTGAAGAAGCTAAAGCTGTTCAACTTTTTGTTATGGAAGCTGGTACAAATCAGGCAGAATGGGGCAGTAAACTTTTGGGTCTTGCTGCTAGTCAACAATATGATTTGATTATTTCTTCAAATCCATCTTTGCCTGAACTTACCATGCCAATAATTGAAGCTTTCCCAAATCAAAAATTTATTCTTTTAGATGCAAGTTACGCAGGAAATGAAAATATTTACACGGTTTGTTACAATCAGTATGAACAATCTTATCTTACAGGTTATATCGCCGCCCTTATGTCAAAAACTCACAAAGTAGCTCTGATAGCGGCTCAGGAATATCCTGTGATGAACAATATTCTTTATCCTTACTTTGAAAAAGGTGCAAAGGCTGCAAATCCACAAACAAAAGCAGAATTTAGACTTGTAGGAAACTGGTACGATGCTACAAAAGCAGCTGAAATTTCGGAAAGTTTGATTTCTACAGGAGTAGATGTAATTTTGCCAATTTGCGGTGGAGCTTCTCAAGGAGTAATAAAAACTGCTGTAGAAAAAAACATCTACATCACCTGGTTTGATAACAACGGTTTTGCAAAAGCACCTGGCAGAATAATTTCAAGTACAGTTATGGAACAAAAGAGAATGGCTTACGAAATTACTGTTCAGTACATAAAAGATGAAATTAATTGGGGCAAAGCTGATATGGTAGGTCTTGAAAAAGGTTATGTAAACTTTGTTCAGGATGACAGATTTTATATACAGACTGTTCCTCTTGAAATCAGAAATAAAATGGCTTCTTTAATTTCAGATATAAAAAACAGAAAAATAATCGTTCAGGAGCTCTAAGAACTTTATGATTGAGCTGCAGAATATATGTGCAAAATTTGGCTATAAAGAGGTTTTAAAAAATATTAACCTTAAATTTACAAAGGGTAATACTTATGTTCTTTTAGGCGAAAACGGAGCCGGTAAATCAACTCTGGCACATATAATCTGTGGTGATAAAAAAGCAACTTCTGGGAAAATCCTAATCGATAAAAAGACTGTAGAATTTAATAATCCAAGAGATTCTTTAAATTATAAAATAGCCTGTTTGCACCAAAGACCACTTTTATCTGATTCAATTTCTGTAAAAGAAAATCTATTTCTTGGAACAAAGGAATCAATTAAGGCTTTAAGCAAAAAAATCCCTCTGCTAACAAAAAATTGGCTGAAAGGCATTAGCCCAAATGAAAAAGTAAAAAATCTTACTCTATCTCAAAAATTTTTTCTTTCACTGGCTGGTATTTTATTAAAGGAACCACAAACTTTAATTTTAGATGAACCTACAGCCCTCTTAAATGACGACGAAAAAAAACTTTTTTTTGATAATCTGATGGAATTAAAAAAAAGTGAGAAGATTTTTATTTTAATCACACATAATTTTAAAGAAGCTTTAGAACATGGTGACTACATCATTTTATTAAAAGACGGGGAAATTTTAAAAGAAGGCCCGGTTAAAGATTTTACACCCCAGCTGATAGAAAAAGCTCTCTTCCCACATAATAAAAGTGGGGAAAATATAAATAAAGAGGAAAAAATAGAAAATTCATATCTTATCAAAAGTTCCAGTCTTCTACGTTTGGAAAATTATGAAGAACAATTAATTAAATTTGTTTCCAAAAATAGAAAAAAAGGCTTTGCTCTGGTTGCATCGGACAGAAATTTCAGAGCTTCAAATCCAAACCTGAACATTCTGCAGATGACAGGAGTTTACCATACAGATTTTTCTGAAAAAAAATTGATTGAATTTTGTAAGACTTTATGCAAAAAAGCCCAGGTGAATATTCAATATCAGGAAAAAGTTTCTGCACTTTCTGGCGGTATGCTTCAAAGATTAATTTTACAAAGGGAATTAGAAACTAATCCAAAAATATTAATTCTGTGCCAGCCTCTTCAAGGTTTAGATTCTCAATCTTCTTCAAAACTTTTTGATTTACTTAGGGAAGAAGGTAAAAAAGGCTGCAAAATCATTATTCTTGGAAGCCCGGATTTTCCAAAATCTTTATGCCAGAAATATATCTTTACAAAGGCCGATAATATTTTTAGTCAGATTAAACTGGAGGCTTTTTAATGAATCTATATTATCTGGGCCAATCCTTAAATCTTTCTACTCTATATATGATTGGTGGCCTTGCTTCCTTTTTTGCAATTAAGAGTGGATTTTTTAATCTTGGCGGAGAAGGTCAGGTTTATGTTGGAGGCTTTATTACCGCCCTATTTTTAAATCAATTTACTAAACTTCCACCCCTGCTAGCCCTTCCTCTTACCCTGGTAATAACTTGTCTTGCAGGAGCCTGTATGGGATTAATTTCTTCCGGGCTTAAAAATTTAAAGGGGACAGACCCCTTATTTACTTCTTTTATTCTTTCCTGCGCTATTATACCTTTAATTGATGGAGCAATTGCTGGTCCTTTTAGAGGTCCCAGTGGAAATTTACTTGCAACAAACTTTATTGCAAAAAAATTCCGTTTTACAAGTATTATGCCTCCTTCTACTTTTAATGGAATATTTTTTCCAATTTTACTTTTATGCCTTTTAACATATTTTTTCTTTAAAAATACCAGTTTAGGAAGAAAAATAACAATTTCGGGCCTTGCTCCAAAATTTTCCCAATATGCAGCTATTAATAACTCTAGAATTCTTGATTTTTCCTTTGCAATTTCGGGAGCCTTATACTCTCTTTGTGGAGGAATTGCAATCTGCGGTACATATTATACCTGCCACTCAGGTTTTTATTCAGGATTGGGATGGAATGGCCTTTCTGCAGCCTTAATTGCAGGTCTTAATCCACTTTTATTAATTCCTTCAAGTTTATTTATGGGATTTTTGATAACCTATTCTAACAAATATGCTTTACTTACAAATCTGGGTTTTGATTTATCAAGTCTTTTACAGGGGCTGGTATTATTTATAATTTCTTTTCCAATTTTTAACTTAAAGTTAAATTTTTCAAAAAGGAGAAAATTTTGAATTTTTTAACCCTCTTAGCATGGGTCTGTCCCCTTTTACTTTGCTCAATAGGAGCCTTATATTCTGAATACGCCGGAAGACTGGCCTTATTTATGGAAGCCTTAATATCTTTCAGTGGATTTTTAACATACACTTTTACAATTTATACATCATCTGTAATTGCGGGAACTTTACTTTCACTATTTTTCTCTGTACTTGTGATTTTTATTGCCTCCCTTCTGGTAGAATTATTAAAAGCAAACCCCTTTATTTCGGCCTTAGCATTAAATCTTCTTTTAGGGGCTTTAACTTCTTTACTTTCGGCAAAATTATGGGGAAGCCGTGGAGTTCTTACTTCTCCAGAATTTCAATTTTCTGTTACAAAAGTAAAACTTTTTTCTGTAATCATAAGCATTTTCACAATTGGTCTGGGATTAATTTTCTTACGTTTTACCAAGGCAGGACTATACCTTAGAATAAGCGGAAGTGATCCAGAAGTTTTAAGAGCAAAAGGGGTTAAAACTCTTACTTACAGAATTCTTTCCTGGCTTCTGGCAGCCTTATTTTCAAGTCTTGCAGGCTCTTTTTTAGTATTAAGAATCTCTTCATTTGTTCCTAACATTTCTAGTGGCAGAGGATGGATGGCATTAGCCGCGGTTTACCTTGGAAAAAAGAAAGCCTGGAAAATTTCCCTTTCAATTTTTATTTTCTGTCTGGCGGATATTCTTTCTACAAATATTCAAAATTATATTCCACAAATTCCTTCAGCTATTTTATTATCTCTCCCCTACTTTATAATGCTGCTTTTGATTGTTTTTGATAATAAAAATGAATAATTACGTCGAGTCATGGCACGCGTACGCTTAAAGCCTTGACTTCGCCGTTTTTAGGTTTGTAATATACCCTAAATACGACCGGTCAAGGCACGCTTCGCTCAAGGCCTTGACTCGCTCGTT
>CAMGTC010000151.1 GCA_946061765.1 uncultured Treponema sp. | reverse complement strand
CCCAAAATTCTATATTTCTATAAAACTACCAGCCCAGTGGGCTGTGAGCATAACATTGGCTTAAACCGCGCAGCGGGCCTGCCCCGCGAAGTCGGTTTTGAAGCTTTGTTATGTGATTTTACTTACTCCTTACAGCTTTTATCATGGCTACAGGATAATAAATTATACCACGAACATTTACAATATTACTTTTATAAATTTTTATACTATCGTTATCTTCCCAAACAAAATATTCATACGGAATATCTTCTTTACCTTCAATCCAGACATGAGCCTTAGGTTCATAAAAGACTTCTTTCCGTACAATTGGGAAAAACTTATTCACCAGAAAAACACGAACGCGTCCTGAGCCGCCTGAATACGCGCCTACAGGATAATGATAAGCATCACAGTATTCTATTTTATTCGGGGAATAGCATCGTTGTATTCTTTCTTTGTTTATTTCTTCATTGAGCCAAAAGAGACTGCCCAAAAAATTGATGAGAAAAAATAAGATAATTACTATATAAAAACCGAATCCACCGATAAATGACGGAAGATAAAATAACAGCTTTCCTTTTTGCTTAGTCGTGATTTTCTTATACGAAAGAAATCCAAAAAGTAAAACAAATAATGGAAAGATAAAATTTGCAATAGTCGAATTTAATTCTACATTTGTCAAAATTAAAAACAAAAGTATTATGCTCAAAAGAAGATTACAGTAATTTATAACTATGCTTTTTTCTTTCATTTTTTTATAACCGCTTCTTCGTCCTAGCCCTAAAGTTTAATTAATTTTATAATCGGGCTTGACCCGATTATAAAATATTCCTTTTTGCGAATTTATGTCGAAAAAGCACGGATTGAATCATACACCACCACAATTGTTCCCACAGCAAACGCCGCTGCCATAGCACAGAAACAAAGCGTTTTCAGCCTTTTTTGGCTCTGCCTTATCCGCTTGGAAAATGCGAGCGAGGGGAACAGAGCAAAGACAAGCCAAAAAAACAGAAGCGTAGCACCAACAAACAGAGCCGTGCCTTCGTCCATCATGCCGTCATACCGATACACCAGCCCTGTCAGACAGAGGAACAAAAAGAACAATGTCAGCGGCGTTATCAGCGAGCAAAAAATTGCCAATACGCCGAGAAGAAACAGCAAGACTTTTTTCATTCTCTTTCCGCTTCCCAATTCTTGCATTAACCTTGTAGAATGTATGTGATAATTGCTAACGCACCACAAATAATTCCCCAATACTGAAAGGGAATAAAAAAGAAACTGTGTGTTTTGCGCAGTTCAAATTCTTCGCCCGTTTCTTTGTCAATTACTGTTTTGCCGGGTCTGCCGTTAAGGTATCTTCCTAAAAACCAGCAGGCTAAGCCTGAAATTAAAAGAGATAAACTCAAAGGCCATGCATTGTTCAGCCAATAATCAGTTCCAAAAATACTGTCTACAGCTATTTGCCCTCCAATCACGGTAGCAAAGATGATAAAAAATACTAAAAATCCAAAACCTTTCCAAATAATCAATGTTTTTCCTCCTATTGCAAAGCACACCAGTGGCGTGTTCACATAACCTCTTGTTATGTGATTATAACTTATAATATCATATTTATTCAGGTATATCACCTTCCGTTTTCGGCAGATGATATAGGATAGAAGATTAAAGGCAACAATAATAAAATGTATAAATGCTTTTATTTTTTAATTTCCCTTTTAATTATAAATTGGCTGAAAATTTTTCTTTAAAAGAAAATTTCATATAATTTCTTCCGGCTTTTTTTATTAAAATAACTCCACCTGATTTCAAAATTGTGTAAGAGCCACCATTTGTATCGTCACAGCTACGAAAGTCAATGTCATCAGCCAAGTCAAAATTGTCTAAATTCGGCAATTCTTTTTCAAATACCCAATGTTCGAACTCTTGGCGAGGATTAAAATATGTAGGACAGAATAACAAATCCGTTTTTCCCAAAAAATACAAATCGTCATTTTCTTCATCGACCAATTCTGCATAAGGCTGATTGGCGGCTCCAAAAAAATCCTGCGCGATTTTTTTTTGTCCATTAGCTGGATCGGTGGCAAGCATAAATGAACAAGCAAAGAAGCAAATTAACAATAATGCGTTTCTTTTTAGTTTCATGATTTTCTCCTTGCGCCCCAGTGCGGGCGTCCACATAACAATGGGTTGTACCGCAGGCAGCTTGACTGCCTGTCGGCTACGAACCTCTTGTTATACGAAATTATTTCTTATAAATATTCCCATTTTTTTTATTCTTCTTTAATGAAAATATTTGTATTTTTCAGAAGCAACGCTTCAATTTTTAAGTTCACTTTTTCAGCGGCGTATAGCCGCATACTACCGCTACATTGCATCGCCCTAAAGTTAAATATCCTTTCAGAAAGCAAACTCGACTTGCTTTCTGAAATATTCCTTTTTTACAACCAATTCTTCGCTCAAGCCCTAAGGTTCAATTCATTTTTTAATCGAGCTTGACTCGATTAAAAAATATTCTTTTCCTTGTATATTGCATTTTATTTCAAAATATCATACAAAATTTATATGGAAATATCTACTTTCTTTGATTTTTGCTCTGGAATTGGCGGAGGTCGATTAGGACTAGAACAATGTGGCTTAAAGTCTGTTGGTTATTCCGATACAAGCCGTTTGTCAGTTGCAACTTACAAACAGTTATTTAATACAGAAAATGAAAAGAATTTTGGAAACTTAAAAAAGATAAAAATTGAAACTTTACCAAATTTTGACCTTCTTATAGCAGGATTCCCATGTCAGACCTTCTCTGTTATGGGCAGAAAAGCAGGATTTGATGATTCACGAGGACAAATCATTTTTCATTTGTCAAGAATCATGAAAGAAACTCAACCAAAATGCTTTATTTTGGAAAATGTAAGAGGACTTGTAACACATGACAATGGCGAAACATTAAAAATAATTCTTAATGAATTAAACGACTCTGGATATGATATCATTTATAAAGTCCTTACAAGCCTTGAATACGGAGTACCACAAATGAGGCAACGAGTTTATTTTATTGGTGTGAATAAATCTTTGAATAAAAGTATTGATGAATTTCAATGGCCACAAACTATCGAAAAGCCTTCGTTGAAAAATTATTTGATTGATAATAATAAAGCATCATCAGAGCGTTTAGAAATCTTACATTATTATCTGAACAATCCAACAAATTGTGGAAAATATACAGTTGAAGATTTGAAACAAATGGAAGGGAAAATCCTTGATACACGAATGTCTGATTTGAGGATTTATGAAGAAAGATGTCCGACATTACGCTCTCAACGAGATGGAATTTTATATGTAAAAAATGGAGAAATTTATCAATTAACAGGGTACGAAGCCCTTTTGCTACAAGGTTTTCCAAAGGAATATGCCGATAAAGTAAAAGGAACTGTTTCTGATAGGCATTTGTTAATGCAGGCAGGAAATGCAATGACTGTAAATGTTATAAATACACTTGGAAATAGTATAAAAAATTTTTTTTAAGGAAGGATAAAATGGAAAACTGGCAAATTTGTGAAAAAGAATGCTTAAAATATTTAAAGGCGAACTTCGCAGACAACAAATATAATTTTGAAGCGGAAGGTGGATCGGATTCAACAAAATCTGATATTCTGCTAACGAAAAGTGGAATTGCGATTTTTTACATTGAATCAAAAATGAAACAAGCACAATGCGGACAATTTGTTGCTTTTCCCAATACAGATTCGAATTCTTTTGATTACTCAAAAGCAAATGCTTACCCTGAAAATATCCAATCAGAGGCAATTCTTGATAAAATGACAGAGGATTTTGATAGATATAAAAATCCTGGAACTGATGGTACTGAATTGTTAATGGATAAATCATATTTTTATTCTTGGATTTGTGAATTCTATAAAGCTAAAGGTGTAAAATATTTCATAATTGAGAAAGAAGTCGGAAATGATAATATGAAGTCAGACAATTTTGTTATTTTTCCAATTGAGCATTTCCAAAGCTATTTTGATGTAATTGCATTGTACAGAAGAAAAAAGAGCGGTTCTGCTAATCCAAGCGAGAACGATTATCGGGAAATTGAAAAAGCTGCTACTTCAGAAGGTTTTTCCATAAAGAAAATTTACAAAGATGGAAAGTATGTTTTTGTAAAAATGAATGCCGAGCCTATGACCTATAAAATAATAGGAGAATCGCATACATATCAGTTCAAAAATGAAAAAGAAGATATTTTCAAAGTGACACGACTTTCCAATACTTCCAATCCAAATGTTATTTTCTCAATTTCTCTTGTACAAGATCAGCAAGAAAGAGATATAGAAAAATTCAAGCTTGAATTTAAATAGATTCCAAAAATGAAATATATTTCTTTACCGCATATTTTAGAACTGTATGTTGGTTGGATGTTCCCAAAAGTTCAAGAGTTTTTGAGTATGGGCTTTCTTTGCAACCATTAGAAAGATATTTCAGAAGTTTTTCACATTTATCTTTCTTATATTCTTCATCAATATCGAAGATTTCAAGTTTTGTTTCAAGGCGTTTTAGCCTTGAAACAAAATCAGATTGCATTTTTTTTGAAACTCCATTTACATTAAGCCATTTTCTAAAATCAAGTTCTTTCATTACGCACTTATGGATTTTGCAGATTCTTGAACTGCAAGTGTTTTACCAATTTCAATAGCAATATATTGAAGAACATCTACGACAACAGAATTTCCAAACTGTTTGTATGCCTGATTTTTATTTTTACTCATTTTGAAAGTGCCAGGATACCCCATAATTCTTGCACATTCTCGCGGATGTAATTTTCGAGGTCGTCCATTTACAAGATAACCACCTGTTTTTGCAAAGACACCGCCACCATATGCTGAAAGTGTAATTGCAATTCCCTTTGTACTGTAAATTCTTTCACCTTGACCTCCTTTATTCACAATTCCCAAGCGGATAGATGTATCGCTATATTTGTCGTCTTTCTCTCCATTGTAAAATGTATCTTCTCTTTCTACATATAAATCTTTTACAAGACTTTCGTCATCAAGCAGAAAATCTTCGACATGTTTTGTAAGTTTGAATTGTTTTGGATATGAAAAAACAGTATTTGCTAAATCATTTCTGAAACAAACCATATAAATACGCTCTCTTTTTTGAGGCATTCCGTAATTAACGGCGTTCAATACCTTTTCATAAAAAGTGTAGCCTAATTGCTCCATTGTAGCTTTTACTACTGCAAGCGTATTTCCATTATCATGTGTTGCAAAGTTTTTTACATTCTCCATAAATACAACTTTTGGCCTTTTAGCTTTTACAACACGAGCAACATCAAAAAATAGAGTTCCACGACTGTCTTCAAAGCCTCTTTGTTTACCACTGATTGAAAATGCCTGACATGGAAAGCCCGCACATAAAATATCATGGTCGGGAATTGTATTTTCATCAACCTTTGTAATATCACCCTCTGGTTCAATTCCAAAATTTTCGTTATAGACATTCTGTGCAAAAGAATCCCATTCATTTGCATATACACATTCTGCTCCAAGAGAAGAAAGTGCTAAATGAAAACCACCAATACCTGCAAAGAGGTCAATATACTTATAGTCAGTCAAAGTTTTGTCTTGTATTTCAATCATAGATACAGTATAGCGCAGTGCGCTATAAATTTCAATCATTATTTCTAAAAAAAAGCGGCTCAGTGAGCCGTCCGTATAACAACGGGTTGTACCGCACGGCGGCTTGACCACCGTGGCGGTTACGAACCTCTTGTTATGCTTTATTTTATCATTATAAGAACTTTTTTGTAAGTTTTTTACATGGTTTTTCAATGCAGTAATGTAATACAACTGTGACAAGGCAAGTCCAAACTGTAGAAATTACAATTTTTTTTATGCTTCCATATGAGTCAAAGAAGATTGTGTGTGTCATTAAACACTTTGCAGGTTCCCATGCAAAAAATTGAGCTAGAAAGAAAGCATATGTATTTTCTGATAGAACTGATATTATCTTTTTTAAATGGTTAATTCCGTATTTACATTCAAGTCTTCCACTCAAATATAAAATACAACCAAAGCATGGAATTGCAGCGAAATTATACATTTCTACTGCACCAGAAATGTAATGAACTCCAAATGTAATGACAAAACAAAGTAAAATGTAACAAGATAGAACAATAAGCCAAAAATTTTTCTTTATTTCTTTATAACAATTTTCTACAAAAAATTTTCCAATAACTATTCCTATGGAGAATTCTACAAATCTTAAAAGAGGATTTGCATAAATGCTTGAAAAATGAAATTTATAAACGGGCAAGAAGGCATAACTCGCAATGCAATATAAGAAAATTGCAAGCCAAATATTGTATTTACATGAATTACTGTTTACGATTTGAACAATATACGGATAAAAAATGTAGCATATGAAAATGCATGAAATAAACCAAGTGCCACCATTATGTAGAAGAGAAAACGAACCTATCAATACAGACTGAAGCAATGATAATTCAACAGGAGAGGCAATGATATTATCAAGAATACCAAGATGACCATCTATTGTCTGATTTAAAACATGAACCTTTATGAATTGTTGCAAAATGTAAAGGAGATAAAGAAAAATATACAAAGGATATAAATTTAAGATTCTTTTCCCTAAAAAGTTACCGATATTCTTGTACTCAGAGTTTTCATTAAACTTTCCTCTTTGGCTATCAACATAAAACAAGGAGAATCCACTTAGCATAAAAAAAGCAACCATAAAAATATGGCCAGTACCGATAAAGGTATTGAGAATTCCATAATTTACATTGATATGAATTCTTGAATGAAATAAAAATACCATTAATGCACAGATAATTCTGAATACATCGATTGAATATAATCTTTTAACTTCTTTAGAGTCTTCCATTTTTTTCCTTCCTTTTTGGATACAGATAAAAATGT
>CAMGTC010000150.1 GCA_946061765.1 uncultured Treponema sp. | reverse complement strand
CTCAAGGCCTTGACTCGCTCGTTTTCAGGGGTTGTATTAACCCCTGAATAAAAAAGGCACAGAAGTTTTTTCTGTGCCCTGTAAATATCTTTATTTTAAGATATCAAATTACCATTTCTTTTCAATCATCTGGCGGTCACAAATGTTCAATTCTTCACCGTCTGGATTGATTTCAAAGAACTTAGCTTTAGCCATGTTAGGAACAACGTTTACTGAATCTCCTAAGCGGAAATCAGCAGCAGCTGTTGTCTTAGCGATGATTGACTGACCTTTGTTAGAAACAAGGTAGAGGTGAGTTTCGGCACCAAGTGGTTCTTTGTTAGTTATTTTCATCTGCATATCATCTTTTGCAGCTGGTTTATCAACATAAGTAAGGTCTTCTGGACGAATACCGAATGTTACTTCTTTTCCGATGTATTCTTTTAATGTCTTAGCCTGTTCTTCTGTTGGGTTGATTTCGAAAGAGCCTTCATCACATACAATCTTTCCGTTCTTTTCAAGAACTTTTACAGTCATAAAGTTCATTGGAGGAGTTCCAATAAATCCTGCTACGAACTTGTTGATTGGGTTGTTGTAGAGGTAAAGTGGTGCACCAATCTGCTGAATAACACCGTCTTTCATAACAACGATCTTTGTACCGAGAGTCATAGCTTCGATCTGGTCGTGTGTTACATAAATCATTGTAGCCTGAAGTCTGTTGTGAAGAGCAGCAAGTTCAGAACGCATTGTTACACGGAGTTTAGCATCCAAGTTAGAAAGAGGTTCATCGAACAAGAATACTTTAGGATTACGTACGATAGCACGTCCTACAGCAACACGCTGTCTCTGTCCACCAGAAAGTGCCTTTGGTTTACGATCAAGGTACTGTGTAAGGTCAAGCTGTTTAGCAGCATCGCGAACACGGCGATCAATTTCTGCCTTGTCCATTTTACGAATCTTCAATCCAAATGCCATGTTATCATAAACAGTCATATGTGGATAAAGAGCGTAGTTCTGGAATACCATGGCAATATCACGATCCTTTGGAGGAACGTCGTTCATTTCTGTACCATCGATGAACAATTTACCATCAGTAATGTCTTCAAGACCAGCAATCATACGGAGAGTTGTTGATTTTCCGCATCCAGAAGGACCTACGAATACGCAGAATTCCTTGTCTTCAATTGTGATATTAGCATTATTTACAGCACGAACACCGCCGTCGTAAACTTTACCAATACCCTTAAGTTCTACTTTTGCCATTTAATTTGGCCTCCTGAGTTAGCCCACTTTTGCGAGCCTTAATTAGTAGCAAGCTTTTTATGAAAATTGCAGAACAATCTTCGAGCTTACCAAACCCTCTGGGTTATATTATATCTTTTAGTTTATGCCTGAATGAATTAGAAGTCAACGGATTTTTCCTTATTAATTTGAAATAAAATACCATAAAGTTTTATCATCTTTATTCAAAGTAAAAGAATTACCTTTTTGAAGAGAATCTTCTATTTGATTTCCATTTAATCCCACTTTCCAAAACTTATATTCCCCGCCACCACAAATATCTAAACTAGTATCACAAGCCAGAGCATAAGCTGGCCCTCGGCCAAAATTTGCAATTGTAGTGATTTTAACCTGATCTCTTATAAGAGAATTTGAAAGTTTACTTTCCTGACCATAAGGTTTAAGATATTCTCCCTTGTTACCAGACCAGGAGCCAGAAAAGATAATATATCCATCCCGATCTTTTACAGCTGCACAGGAAATAAAATCATCCTTAGGTTTAAAAGGTAAAATCCTTCCATCTATTGTCCACTCTTTTGGGTAAGCTGGAAAAAGTGAATCTTTGTGAGCAACCGTAATTGTTAGATTTTCGTTAGAAACAATATAAATTCCCTGAGCAGAATCCCAGAACATTTCCTTTGTGTCAGATAAAAATCCTTTTGAAAGATAGGCAGCTTTTATTTTTTCTCCCTCTTCCTGCATTTTTATACAATCGATTGCCTGCTCTGGTATTTTTCCATCTATTGCAATTCCAATTTTATAATTCAAAGCAAGATATTGATTTAGCCCAAAAGTTTGAGAAGAAAAAACATTCCAGTCTGAAACTTTGTAGAGATTTTCTAATTCATTTTGCAAAGAAACATCAACATAAAGACTTTCTTGAGGACTTTGTACCAGCCCCTGACGGAATATTCTTGCGGCAAGAGGAGCAGCACAAACTTTTACAGGATTATTACTTTGATCAAAATATCCATCAATTTTTTTATAATTATAATTCTTTTTACTTGGAAGATTTGAAAGAAATGTAAAGAAACAATCCCAATCTTGATAAGAAGCAAAAGAAGCAGCCATTAACAAATCTTCGCTGGCAAACTGATTAGGATAAGGGTGATCATATTCTGAACAGCAAAAGGGTTTTCCATATACTCTTTGACTAGAAATTGCAAGCAAGGTATTATCATCAGAGGATTTTGTAAGACTTTTGTTCCAAACATAATAATCTCTCATATCCCATGCACCAGTATTAAAAACCGGATGGTACCAGTAAGCATGAGAATCTATAATATCAAAAACCGACTGAAGATAAGGACTTGAACAAGAAAGTATAGTCCCCATCAATAAAGCTTCACTACCAATTTTCTCTCTAATATGCTCTTTCATACCAGACCAATAAGCAGCTTCTTTATCCCTCATAAAATTCATACAAAGATTTTTTAATTCATCTGGATATTTTTTATATTCTTTGTAATGAGGAAAATGAACTGTTTTTACCTTAGCTGTAGATTTAGCACCTTCTTTTACAAATGTAATTTGGCCGCCTTTTTGTAAAGAAATGTCTTTTAGATATATACTTGTGTCACTCAATTTTCCCATATCGCCAAAAAGTAAGCGGAGGTTTGAATCATCTAAAAGCCCCGTAAAAGTAAATTCAAAATCTTCATACTTATCTGTAAGTTCTATTTCTTCAGAAAAATTTGCAATTTTCCAGGGATTGTGGGCCTGAAACATATTCACAGAAATCTTGCAGGGCTTTGTTGCCTTTGCAGAAAATCTTAGGGTGTAGACTTGGTCACCTATTCCTTCAAGCCCCGAAACAGAATATTGAATGTGCCAGGATTCACTTGAAGAAGATTTAATATCAATTTTATGGGTATTTCCCATACGACTTGCCTGAGATGAGGCACTTCCATGATTTTCAATTGAAAATTCAGAATCTTTATTTACAAGAAATTCAGTTTTTTCCTGAAAAAGATTAAACCTGTCGTAAAGTTCCTGGTAAGAATAGCCCTTTTCTATGAGCCACTCATTCCACTGATCTTCCAGGTCCTGCCAGTATGAGCCGGTTATTTCTTCCAGCCAGCCTGTAGCATAAGCCATCAACAATCCGTTTTCGTTATTAATTTCTACTATTGCAACCGCTGCATCATCTTTGTAAGCAAGGCCGGTATAGGGATTTACGTGTTCCAATAATTCACTGGCCCAATCTTTTTGTTTTTGAAAAGCCTGAGGATCCCAAAAGCCCAGGGCATGTTTAGTCTTAGATTCAGTAACAGAATCAATTTCGGACCTATAACCATCGGCAGAGGAAATTTGTCTGCCTGTAAGAAGATTTAAATTTGAATAGATTCCGTATTTTTTTAACTGAGCAAAAAAATAATCAAATCTATCCAGGGCTTCTAAGTTCAAAACCCATTTACCAGTGGAATCCATTTTTAAAAAGCAATTTGTATAATTAGCGTCCGTGTGATG
The DNA here is from genome assembly GCA_946061765.1 of uncultured Treponema sp. GTDB lineage: Bacteria > Spirochaetota > Spirochaetia > Treponematales > Treponemataceae > Treponema_D. The sequence continues at coordinate 3,194 of CAMGTC010000150.1, read as the reverse complement.
AAACCTGATACAATTATAACCTTGGTTTGCAAGACTCTGAGCCGCAAATTCAGCATCTTCTTTATTTGGGAATTCCGAAAGATTTGTCCCGTATATTTTTATTCTTTTTCCATTTACCTGCAAATGACCATCTTGCGAAAGGGTAATTCTATCTTCCTGATTAATTGGGCTGTTAAGACAGGCGGCAGAAATTTTTGAATCTGCTTTAAGACTGTAAATATTAAAAGGAAAGGCTGATGGAATTTCTTTTATCTGGGCAAAAAGATTTCCAAACAAAAATAAAAAAAATGTAGATAAAATGATTCTTTTCATGACTTAAGTTTAAGACAGGTGAGGGAGTTTGTAAAATTTAAAATTTTTATATTTTATGATGGAATTATTATTTTTCTGAAGAAAAGACAAATTTTGTAAATTCTTCCCAGGTCATCAGAGGGAATTCTCCGTTTTTTGGAGGATTTTTTGTCTTTATAGTTTTAATCTGAATAAATTTCATCTGGGAATTAAATGCACCAAGTCCGTCGGTATCGCTTCTGTCCCCTACCACTAAAATTCTCTGGGGTGTAAGACCAAGTTCCTGACTTACTTTTAAGAAGATTTCTTTTGCAGGTTTTAAACCACCGAGTTCTTCGGAAGAATGAAGAAAATCAGTATTTTTTGTAGATATTCCCAAGGCTGTCATTCTTTGCGAAACAAAATTGTAATCGCTAAGAACAACAATTTTCTTACCCTTAGATTTAAGGTATTCAAAGATTTCATTAACCCTTGGGCGAGCTCTGAATTTTACAGGAAGTATTTTTACAATACTTCCCATAAAAACTTCAAAATACCACTTTTCAACCTGAGACTTTGATAGAATTGACCTTTTGGAAAGAGTTTTAATGTAAGCTTTTCTAAATTCACTTTCGCTGCCAAAATACAGGCCCCGTAATAAGGACCTGGTTTTTCTTTCGGCAAGCATTATAAACATATCAAAGGGACGCAACTTTATAAGTTCTTTTGCAATCCCATGATTTTCGTAAAGAGTTCCATCAAAATCAAAAATTATTCCGTCAAAATCTTGAAGTATATTCACACAAAGCCTCAAATTATAGTTAGCTTCAATTTCGAGTATTTGATTTACAAACCGTGGCAAGGATTGTAAGGGCTGGCGAAGCCAGTTCCGAAGCGGAGCGAAGGAATGAAGCGATAGCGTAACCCTGAAAAGCCTGATTTTTGCGAAGCAAAAAGCCACCCAAAGAATACGTCGAGTCAAGGCACGCTAACGCTTAAAGCCTTGACTTCGCCGTTTTGAGGGGGTTGTACTACCCCCTCAATAAAAATTCAAAACTCGACATTTGTCTAGTTATTTTCTTACAAGTTCTTTAAACATTGCGTGACGTTTTTCATCCTGCATCAAAAGATTTAATTTGAACTGACCATCACGGGCACCTGCTAAAATACAGCGTTCCTTGTAAGTTTCAAATGAATCTTTTTGCATTGCAAATGGGATTGGCTCTGCAATTCTTAAAGAAACTCTTTTTTGTTCATATTCACAGTTGATTTCCATAAGTTTTTTATCAACAACTTTATTGAATGATTTTACTTCTTCTTCTGGTAAATCTACATTCTGGAATTCATAGTAAATATCATAAACAGAATTCTGTACATCTGCAAAACCAACAAAGAATTTTACAGGAATTCCAGTTTCTTCCTGTGCAGCATTAACAGCTTCTATAAACTGGCGTTCATGAATTTTTTCACCAGTCATAGAAATAATTCCATTTATCTTCTGAATAAATTGAATTGTTGGAATTGTTTTATAATAACCGGTAACTTCTATAAGATCATTCATGTCGTAACGGTAAAGACCTGCATAAGTAGTTACAAAAATTGAATATCTTTTTCCAACTTCAAGCTGGTCAATCTGAAGGAATTTTTTATTAGGATTATCAAGATCTTCAAGAGCAACAAATTCAAAATAATGCATATGAGGGAAAAGAACTGTATCGTTTTTGCCATTAAGAACAAGCCCCGTACGACATTCTGAAGCAAAATAAGAGAATTCCTGATAAAGCATATTCTCTGGGAAAGAATTCTTGAATTTTTCCATATAAACTGCAGTGTTACCACATTTCCAGGTAGTAAGAATCTGCATATTAGGCCAGTAATGTTTTGGAAGAATATTATTATATTTTGCTTTTAATGCTCTAAGTTCTGCGGCTCTTTCTGGATTTGGATGGAAAACAGGTTTTAAGGCTTCCCTTACTTCAGGAGAAATATCCAGTTTTTGGTTCAATGTACCATGCTCAATATCATCACAATAATCATCAAAAAACTGATTTACATTATTCTGCATTTCTACAATTGTAGACGGATTGGCTGTAATAATAATATGAACATCCTGCTCAATACCAATTCTCATGATTGTATAGTAGCGGGCTGTATAATCTTTAATATCAAAAACATCTGCAGGGGCTGAGTGGATAGGTTTTACAAATTCAGGAATATCACGGCGGGTAACACCAGAAACTGAACCGTAAACTGTACCATCTGGAGCGGCTCCTTCAATAGCTTTACCTACGATTGAAATTGCAGGGCCTTCAAAACAATGTGGACGATGCTTTAAGAAAGTGTAAAGCCAGATATTAGTCATCTTACTGTAAACATTGTCATAATATTCATTTGTGATTGGAATCCACTTTGGTTCTTTTGTTGTACCACTTGTAGTTGCATACATTTTTGGCTTTCCAGGAAAAAGAACATTTTCTTCTCCATTCTTATGACGTTCAACAAATGGACGTAAATCTTCATAATCCTGTGGAGGAACATTCTTTTGCCAGGCAGAATATAATTCTTCTGCACTTTTACACTTTAATATATCTGAAAAATGATGAGCTTTTCCCCATTCAGTATCCTTTGCATATTCCAGAATTCCTCTTAAAGTCTTTTCAGATGCTTTTTTACAATTTCTGGCAGCCTTATTCACCTTGTTTAAATGAATTTTTCCTGCCATTCCTAAAGCAAAATTAATAAAGAAAAGATTTTTTGTTTTCTTTGTTTTAGACATTTCGCACCTCTAAAAAAAATTTCCTTTAATGTTTAAATAAGTATAAATTTTATACTCATAATTTACAATAAGGAAATATGACGTTTTTTGATTTTTTGTCATTTTAGTAAAATAAAATTAAATTATATGTTTTTTTAATAAAAAATCG
>CAMGTC010000149.1 GCA_946061765.1 uncultured Treponema sp. | reverse complement strand
TTTCATATGATTCACAGCTTTTTTTTCGGTAAGATTTAACGTGATTCAATTCGAATCATTGTGATTTAGACTAAATTTTGATACAATTAAATTTATGATTAAAAGAGCCTTAATATACGTTGAAAATACCGAAAACATTTTGGATTTAGCCAAGTATCTTGATTCAGAAAACTGGACCATTTTCAGTGCCGGTCGAACAGAAGATTTGCTAAGAAAAAATAAAATCAACGTAAAATATGAATCGGCTTTAGATGAAAGTATTAAATACACAAACGATTTTGCACTTTTAACAAAGCAGATTGCTGAAACATTAGTAGACGTAGAAGATGAATTATTAAAAGCAAGAGCTCCTCAAGACTACGGATATTCCTTAATCTGTATAAATACAAGACCAAGCCTGGAAATTGGAATTTCGGAAAACCAATATAAAACATATACAAAAGCACAAAATTTTTATCTTTCTGCAATTTTGAGACTTGCTTTTTCAAATTATGAAAATGTTTTAATTCTTACAGATCCTCAGGATTATAAAGAAGCTATTGTACAACTCAAAGTAAACGATATTTCAAATGAATTCAGAACTTATCTGGCTGCAAAAGCCTTAAATTTGGTTTCGGCCTACGATGCAGGAATTTCAGCAACTTTATTAAGAAGTAAAAACATTGATCAAAAATTCTTAAATTACATGACCATTCCTTTTATTAAAGAATCATCTGTAATTCAAGGAGTAAATCCCCAGCAGCAGGCTTGTCTTTACAAATATCCCTATGATATAGGAGCATCTTCTGGCCTTTCAAAAATTCCAAGTAAAGATTTAAGTTATAATTTAGTCAGCGATGTTTCTAAAGCCTGGGAATTAATTTCAACTCTTTATACAAATCTTAAAAATCAGTATACAGTACAGAGTATAAATAAAGACGGTTACAAATTTACAACACAATTTACACCTCTTACAGGAACCGTTTTTACAATAGCAATTAAATTTGGATTAATAATTGGAGCAGCCCTTTCTACAAATGTTCTAGATTCTTTTAAGAACACCTATACTTATGATAAAGAATACATAACAGATGTAGTTTTAGGCTGTTCAGCAGTAATAGATGAATCTGCTGCCAGAGAAATAGTCAAAGGTTCATTTATTGCAATTATTGCTCCAAGTTTTACACCAGAAGCCAAAGAAATTCTGGAAGAAAGTAAAAAAATCCGCTTAGTTCCAACTTCAAAAGTAAATCTTACTGAAAAAGATGGAAAAATAATCAACGGTGGTATTTTAGTTCAGACAACTGACAAAACCCTCTTTGAATGCTGGCATGTAAGAACAAATAACAGACCTACCCAGCAGATAACAGACGAAATGGCCTTTGGTATGTTACTTGCCCTGAAAGCTCATTCTTATTCAGCAATTTTAATCAAAAAAAATCACATAGTAGGAATTGCTCAGTCTTGTACTTCTTGTGAAAAAGCAATTTCCGAAGCATTAGCACAGGCCAAAATAACAGAAGAAACATATAAAGAAGAGAACGAAGAAAAGTATGAATCAATTGCAGATATTTTAGTCTGCGGTTCACCAATAACATTTACCGACTCTGTAAAAAATTTAATAGATTCAGGACTTTATGGAATCATACAAACAGGCGGTACAAATACAGACGAGGAGTTTATAAAATACTGTGATGAAAGAGGACTGGTTATGGTCTTCACAAATATGACTCATTACAACTACTAATTTTTCATCATTATACTCGAGGACATTATGATTTATTATTTGGGACAATTTTTACAACAATTCTGGGGACCTGCAAGACTTCTATCTTCTTATGCCGTTCTCATTACTTTTGCTCTTTATCTGGGATTCTTTCTTTCACTTAAAATAATCCCACTCTTTTACAACATATTACCACATGATCGTGGCCGTGAATTTACAATCAAAGAAAATGCCGAAGCCGCAAAGGGAAAACCAACAGGCAGCGGATCTGTTTTTATTACAATCTTTGTTCTAATTTGCTTTTTATGCGTTCCAATGAACTGGGCAAGAGCAGGAATAATCATACTTACCTGGATTACAATGTTAACTGGATTTTTGGACGATAGAAGTGTACAAAGCTGGGGAGAATACAGAAAGGCTCTTTTAGACTTAATCATAAGCCTTGCAACATCATTCTTACTCTATTATGGAATGAAGAAATTTTCTTCTGATGGAATTATATATTTCTGGCTTCCTTTTGTTTCAAAACTTGTAGCAGTAAATCCTGTAGTTTACATCATAATTTCTACAATTTTACTTTGGGCTTCCATAAACACAACAAACTGTACAGACGGAGTAGACGGACTTTCTTCTTCTCTTGTGTTGATTGGACTTTTAACACTGGGAATTATCTTTTACTTTATCCTTGGTCACAAAGCCATTGCCGCATATTTATTGGTTCCTCATTTTTCTGCCGGTGCTAACTGGGGTACAATGGCCTTTGCTATGGCAGGAGTAGTAATGGGATATTTGTGGCATAACGCTTTCCCAAGTGAATGTTTAATGGGCGATGCAGGAAGCCGAGCCTTGGGATACTTTATTGGAGTTTGTGTTATGGTAAGCGGAAACCCATTTATTATTTTTGCAACAAGTTCAATCATTTTTGTAAATGGTGGAATGGGTCTATTAAAAGTATTTTTAATGCGCTTTTTCAAAATTAAGATTTTCGAAAACATAAGATTTCCTCTCCACGACCACATGAGAAAAAATCACGGCTGGTCACCAACTCAGGTTCTTTTAAAATTCATGATTATTCAGCTTTTAATTACCTGTGCAATTCTTGGATTATTCTTTAAAGTAAGATAAAAAAAGGTCAGCTCCTGCAAAGGAACTGACCCTTACTTCATTTAACCAGTAAATCTGTTTCTAACAACAGACCGCTAATTTATTTTTCAACACCCTCAACATTATGTTCATGTTTTTGATGTTTTTCCAGCTTCTTTTCTTTCAAAGTTTTTTTTGGTTTATTAGTCTTGTTTTTATCACCCATTTTATACCTCCCGTAAAAGTCAAGAAGATTGTTTCAACAATCGATTGACTTTTTACGCTGTTCCGTAATGGAATGAGGAACAGCATTTCAAAAATAAGTTTGCAACTCAAACTTAGGTAAGATAAAGCCGCGCTATTTTAGCGGTTTTATCTTACACACCTCCCAATTTTATGATGCAGTTATTGCAATCTTTCTTGGAGCTGCAAGAGCTTTACGTGGCATTGTTACATGCAATACACCATTTTCAACTTTTGCAGAAATTTTATCTGCTTCAACATCATCTGGTAAACTGAAGCTTCTTGAGAATTTTGTAAAACTGCGCTCTTTAAGCAGATATTTTGGAGCTTCTTTTGCTTCTGCTTTTTCTTCTTTCTTTTCCTCTTTTTCAGATTTAATTTCTGAAGAAATAGTCAGAACATTGTTATTAAACTCAATATTGATATCTTTATCTGTCTTTCCTGGAAGGTCCATGTCCATAATATAGGCATCTTTTTCTTCTTTTACATCAACCTTAGGAGAGGCAAATGCTTTTTTGTAATTGAAAGATGGCATTAAGAATCCGTCATCTCCAAATCCATCAAATAAATCATTAAAAAGTGCTAAATCGTTCATAACGTTCCTCCAAGCCCCCGCGGAAGCTGTCACACACGGATGTAGAATATAACAGTTTTGCGGAAGCAAAAGTGCATTTCAAAAAATTTCAAGGATGTAATTTTTTGAACACACCTCCAATTGATTTTGAATATGTCGGAAGCTTTTTGGGTTTCCTTGTAACTGAGAACTAAAACTTGTTCTTGTTACACTTAATATATAGCAATTTTCGTGCCAAGTGCCACGGGGTCCAAAAAATTCAAAAAAAAATCATAAAATTCTGATTTTTTGCTGCAAAATTTTGAATAAATAGCTCTTTTATTAATTTGTAAGACAGATTTCCATCTACAATAAAAAATCTCTTTTACTCTTTTAAAATTATAAATGCCCATTTTTACTCATGGAAAAAGACTTCCAATTTCAAAATGGGCACTTTTGACTCACTCACCTGGTATAAATAAAGTGATTTTGTGTTTTTTTTACTAATATTCTATTTGAAGAATTCTACTAAAGTTTCTGCATCCTTAATTAAATTATCAACAATACAATATTCATTTGGCTGATGTGCCTGATCATCTAATGAACTCCACACTACAGCATCAATTCCTTCTCTTCTTAATTCTGCACCAACAGTCCCACCGCCAATTCCAATAAACTTTGCATCAATATTGTGAACAGTTTTAAGAGCCTGAGCTAATTTTTGCGCTACAGGAGCAGTTACAGGACTAGCAGGACTTTCTGATTTTTGAGGACAAGTATAATCAATCTTTACTTTGTGCTCCTTTTCGACCTCTTTGATTATTAAATCTACTTCTTTTAAAACCGAAGCCAATGAATAGCAAGGCAAAATTCTGCAATCCATACAGAAAGTATCTTCTCCAGGTATAATATTTATACTATCAACATTTTTAAATCTCTGAGTTGGCTGAAAAGTTGAATAATTTGGTTCAAATAAATCATCTTTTTTATCAAAAACTTTTTCTAAATTATGAAGTCTTAAACTTAAATCACTGGCAGCTAAACAGGCATTTGCTCCACTATCAGGACGACTACCATGAGTCTGCTGGCCCTGAACATGTATCTTCAGCCAGAGAATATTTTTTTCTGCAATTTCAATTGTTTTTCCTTCTGGATCTCCACCGTCTGGAATCAATATCAAATCTTCTTTATGAAATAAATCATAATTATGAAGAAGATAGTTTAATCCATATTCTGAACCATTTTCTTCATCGGCAACAAAAAGTAATTTTACTGTCAAAGAAGGAACTATTTTGTTTTTGATATAATAAAGCCCCGCAAGAGCTGCAGAACAAAGTCCCTGTTGATTATCTTCTACTCCACGCCCATACAAACGGCCATCTTTTTCCACACACTCAAAAGGATTTGTATTCCAGAGTTTTAAATCTCCCGCAGGTACAACATCCATGTGGGCCATCACCCAGACTTTAGATTCTCCTTTTACATCGCCATTTTTACCTGGAATTGTAACAACAAGACTTGGGCGCACTCCGGAAGTAACTCTTTTATCGGGAGCCTCATAGCGTTCTATGTTTGTAAAACCCTCTGATTTTAACCAGTTTTCCAGAGCCTTACATTTTTCTGATTCACCATCACCGCCGCCTTCTGGTGCAATTGCTTTAATACTTGTTAATAATTTTTCCAAGCCTATTATTGTTTCTCTATTTTCTTTCATAAAGTCGCTTACTGACTGCATACAATCACCTGCCTTATTAAAAAAGGTGACTACTTCTAGCCACCTTCTATTTACGCCTATTTTTATTTGTAAACTTCCCAGGTTGTTTTTACCAGTGTATCTACATCACTGTATTTTGGTTCCCAGCCAATCAATTCCTTGGCAAGTTTTGATGTTGCATAAAGGCTTGCAGGATCTCCAGGACGTCTAGGAGCATCTTCTGCAGGAATTTCTTTTCCTGTAATTCTGCGAGCTGCATCAATTAATTCTTTTACAGTTGTTCCTTTTTCTGTACCAAGATTTAACTTAAGGCTCTTATTATTCTTTGCAATGTATTCCAAAGCCATTACGTGAGCACGAGCCAAATCTGTAACATGAACATAATCACGAATACAAGTTCCATCTCGGGTATCGTAATCAGTTCCAAACACTTTAAGTTTACGCTGTCCAAGAGCTGCTTCCATTACTCGTGGAAGAAGATTTTCTGGCTTTTGTTCAAGCCCGCGGATTTCGCCATCAGGATCATATCCTGCCGCATTAAAGTAACGGAGGGCTGCAAACTTAAGTCCTTTAAGCTGATCATACCAGGTCATAAACTCTTCAATCTTAAGTTTTGTAAAACCATAGTAATTAATAGGATTTTGCGGATGTTTTTCGTCTATTGGTAAATATTGAGGTTCTCCAAATGTTGCAGCTGAAGAAGAAAAAATCATCTTCATACAATTATGTTTTACGGCAGCATTCATGATATTTAAAGTACCTGTAATATTATTAACTGAATATTTTTCTGGCTTAATCATTGATTCACCGGCAGCCTTAAAAGCAGCAAGATGAACAAATGCATCAAAGCCCAGTGAAAAAGCAGCATCCAAATCTTCTGGAATTAAAATATTTCCATATATAAAATCATTTTCTGGAAAAAGATTTACTCTAAGTCCACTAGAAAGATTATCAAATACAGTAACTTTATGTCCTGCCTTCATCATTTCTTTTACAACATGGCTTCCGATATATCCGGCTCCACCAATTACTAAAACTTTCATTCTATTCCTCCTGAGAAAAATATATTTTTATTCTTTTACTTACAAAATTAAAAAATCTTACAGTCCACTTTCTTCTACTACTAAAATTGCCAGAGAAGTATAAGGACATCCTTCTTTCTGAATAAAATCATCTGCAAGCATAACCCAAAATCTTTCGTACAAGGTATAAATATCACCTTCAAGAGAAATCCCATTTTCCAAGCCTTGATTTATAGCCAATTCTGCCTGGTCTAAAGTTTCAGAATCTACTCTGAGAATCAGGATTTTCTTTTCTGCAAGCTGAGGGATTATTGAACGAACCTCTTCAATAGAATTATCAAAAGCGGAATCAATCCAAGGTGGAAGCTGACTCCCAAAGCCCTTGTATTTCCAGTCAATATAACGCTTTCCAAAAAGGTCTTCTTCAATCACTTCTTCCACTTCTTCAACAGGCTCTTCTTGAGATATTTTTGTAGAAGTACAAGAAAGAAAAACTATGGAAATTAAAATTAAAAAGAAAATTGAAATCTTTTTCATCACATAGAAATATAGCACATATTTTTATAAAATTGAATTACTTATACAGGGCAAACGCATTATAAACAAAAATCCGATTTTTTGGCTCCCAGTC
>CAMGTC010000148.1 GCA_946061765.1 uncultured Treponema sp. | reverse complement strand
AAACTGTTATGTTGTTTGATTTAAACCTTCTTTAATTTTGTAAACCGCAAGTTGTTTCAACAACTGAGGATTTACAAAACGTTCGCACAAGCGAACACGTAAATAAATAGAGTTTTTGCAAAAAAACTCGAGACTTAAAATAGATGGCGAAATTTTAGCCATCTATTTTAAACCTTCTTTTGTTTTTTAGCTCTTTTTTCAAGATAAAGACTATTATCTGCCAAAGGCAAAAGAGCTTCCATTTTATAGCCTTCAATTTCTGTTGGATATTTTATAGCCCCCATACTTATTGATAAATCAAATTTAGATTTTGAAATCTTTTTCCAGTCTTTACAGAGTTTTGTTACTCTATCCTGAATTTCCTTTAATTGAGTTTCTGTTAAACCTGGACAAATTAATGCAAATTCATCTCCGCCAAGTCTTCCCAAAACATCATTGGTTCTAAAAACCTTACTTAAAATATTTGCCTGAGCTTTAATTGCAGTATCCCCAGCCTCGTGTCCATATGTATCGTTTATTTTTTTAAGGCCATCCATATCGCAATAAATTACAAGTCCAGAAGTTCCCATTTCTTGAGAAAGTTTTAAGCTGACCTTTCCCAATTCCATAAAACCTCGGCGATTTCTAAGTCCTGTAAGTTCATCTGTATGGGCAATTAAATCTAATCTTTTGTTCTGCGATTCCATTTGACTCTGCTCTTCGTAGAGTTTTGAAAAACTAAATGCACCCTGTAACTGATTGGAGGTTGCTTTTTGAATTAACTCATATACACCCAAATCATAATCATTCAATCTAAGCAGCATATAACCATAATGTGTATTGCCAGAAAAAAGTGAAGTTACAATTGTTCCGCAAGGAGGAAAATTAAATAAATCTTTTGGAATTAAAGATTCATGAGGATTAAAATAATAAGGCTCTGTAAAATCATTGATATTAAACTGAGTAGAATAATCAAAACCTGCAAGAATTCTTACTTTTCTTGGTAAAGGGAATTCTTTAATATTTTTTCCTACAACTAGAGGACTTTCGTATACAACAACTGCTGCGGCCTGAAAACCAAAGGCTCTTAGATTATAAGTAATAATTCCACCAATATTTTGAATAGAGGTGCTTGGATTTACTGATGTATAATAATTTGATGCTTGCAAAATCTGAGTACGCCTTGTATACCATTCAGAAACTGAAAAAATATTTGTAAAATCTTTAGAAGTTCTAGAATCCACAGAAATAAAAGAATCTCCTGCAAAAGAATCCTGTGCAAACTCTACTTTAGCTGTGGAATTTCTTAAAATAGTCTTTGCCCTTATTGTTTGAAAATCTGGAACTTTTTTTCCACGAATGTACTGATATAAAGTTTTTGCAGCTGAATAGCCTACAAATTCTATCTGCTGATTAACAGATGTTAAAGTAGGATTTGAAAAAGAAGCCCTCTGAAAATTATCAAAACCAGTAACAATGATATCTTTTGGGACATTCATATTCATACGTTTTGTACAAAAATCAATACAAGCATAAGCAGTATCATCATTCAAGGCAACAATTGCATCAAAATCAATTTTACCATGCTCTCTTCTGTATTCCGAAAGACAATGATATGCCGAGGAATATTCAAAATTAGATTTCCAGGTAACAACATCTTCATCCGGAATATGATTTCTTTTCATTACATCGTAAAATGTTTCGCTTCTTAAAATAACTTCCTCGGACTGGCTGTCTACACCCATAAAACCAAACCGCCGGCATTTCTGGTAATCAATCAAATATTGAATGAGAGCATCAAATGCCTGGTGGCAATCAACCTCGATGGAAGGGATTCCAGAGAACCTGGCTGCAATATTAACAACTTTAAGTGGGTAAAAGAAATGAAGAAATTGTTCGTATTCTTCACGAGTAATGTTATGCATTAAAGTACCAGAAGCGGCAATAATCCCATCTAAATTCTCAGATTTAATTAGAGAAGTAATGGCTGCAAATTGATAATTGTAATTAAAGGTATCTTTACTAGGAATTAAATCGCCAATTGGAAAAAGCATTAATTCTACATCATCTTCTACACAATAGGTTGAAACACCCCGTATTAAATTGTCAGAATATTCCGAAGAAATATAGTCTAATATTAAACCTATTCGTATTTTCTTTTCACTCATTTCGACTGTCAGTATTAATTTAAAATTTAAAAAAGCTATAATAATACATAAAATCTTATTGAACCCTTAAATATTATAATTTTAGTTCTTAATAAAATCTTAAACCTCAATTCTTTACTTTTTTAAATTTACGATATGATATTCGAAATAGAGTTTATTTATCCGAATCTTTTTCGTCAACAATATTTGCAGCAGAATCGGCATCTACAACTTCTGCATCCACAACAATACTATCTTTATGATTTACTATACCAATTATTTGAATTGCAAGGAAGACAATACCCACAAGTAATGCTGCAATTCCGATAATCCTGATTATAAAAATTCCTAATTTTTCTGGAGAAATCAAAATCAAAAGAATACCGGCAAGCATAAGAGAAAGATTTTCAACAATATATCTTTTTCTTTCAACAAGCTGATCTTTTAACATAGAAACTGTATAAAAGCCCAAACAAGCTGCAAGAATCAAATAAACTGCAAAAATATAGACCATAACCTTCCAGGCAGTTGAAGCAACTGCAAGAGGAATAATTACCGTAAGCAAACCTAAAAGAATAGAAGAAATACTTTTTATAAATATAGAAGTCTTAAAAAAAGATTGTTCTTGAAAAATGTTCTTGGAATCGATAAGTGAAAATATTCCATAAGCTATAGCGGCTAAACCTAAAAGCACAGAAACAATTTTAACACAGGCAGCTGGAAAGATAATAATAAGCAATCCAACAATTGATATAACTGAACCTAAAATCCAATTTGTTTTTTTCATAACAATTCTCCTTAGATATTTTGAAGATGATTCCCTTCTCAAATATTACTTTAAATTTAGAAATAGAAGGCTATTATGTCAACAAAATAAATTCACAATTACTTAAATTTTTTGTATAATAATTTTATATGCCTTTAGTAGAACTTAAAAATATTTGTAAAATTTATCAGATGGACAAGGTCCAGGTAAAAGCCGTAAACAATGTGACTTTTAATATAGAAGAGGGAGATTTTGCAGCTATTTCCGGACCTTCTGGCTCAGGAAAATCAACACTTCTTAATTTAATTGGACTGATTGACCTTCCATCGGCAGGTTCGCTAAAAATTAATGGAATTGATATATACAAAGATGTTGATTTAACAAAACATCAGAATATTCCATTGAAATTAGATTCCAGACTTACAGATTTAAGACGCAGCTTAATTGGATTTATCTTCCAGACATTTAATTTAATTCCAGTTTTAAATGTTAGAGAAAATATTGAAATTCCACTTCACCTTGGAGATTCACCGGCTTTTAATAATCTTTCTCAAAAAGAAAAAGAAGAATGGATTGATTTTTTGATTGAAACTGTTGGCCTTACAGAATGGAAAAATCACAGACCTAGTGAACTTTCGGGTGGACAAAGACAAAGAGTTGCTATTGCCAGAGCTTTAGTTACTAAATGTCCAATAATTCTTGCAGATGAACCAACAGCCAATCTTGATTCCAAAAATGGAGATCAGATTCTGGAATTAATGCAGAAATTGAACAAAGAATTAAAAACCACATTTATTTTTTCTACTCATGATGCAAAAATTGTAAACATGGCAAATCATGTAATAAAAATTCATGATGGTATTGTAGATTAATTTTTTACAACAATTAATAATCAACATCAACCTGAATGGCGGTTCCCAAAGTATAAACAGGATCGCCATATTTTTTGCCATATTGAAGCATAAAAGTATTAGTCCACTGAGCATAATTAAAAATATTAGCTACAATAAATGAAAGCGAAGTCTGTCCGTATTTTTCTGTAAAATTGTGATACCAGTCGCCTGCAAATTTCAGATTCTTCTTTTTACCAAGTCTTTTAATTCCTGCTTGAACTGCTATTCTGTGCTGTTCATCAAAAGTAGAATATTCAGGAGTAAGCTGATATTGATATTCAACATTTAAACCAAAGTTTGGATCTTGTCCATCCCAAAGTTTATAAGCCCCAACAGTTGCAAGATAATATTCTGCCCGGGGAAGAGTATAAGTGCCATCATATAAATCTAAATCGTATTCATAATTTTTCTTATTTTTGATTCTTATAATTCCCTGGGCATAAGCATCATATCCCTTGTAAGAAAATTTACCTTCAAGTCCGGCAAGAGGATTTTTTTGAGAATATCTGCTTTTTCCATTTACATCAGTAAATTTCTGATTATCATCAATGCCATAGGTACGACCAAAAATATTACAAACAAAATGTGGAATACTAAATTCAGAAGAAAAGGCATAGCCCATCTGTAAAATTCCAGGACTTGCTACAATATCAGCATAATCACAAAGAACTACACCTGTAAGAGTTCCCCATCTCCAGGGAAATCTTGCATCTGCCAGAAAATATGAAGATGAATCGCTTAAAATATTAGTCAAAAGTGGACCGGTATATTTTTTCCCGCTACCGTAATAATCGCTGTCGCTAAAGATTCTTGTATATCCCCAGGTAATACTTTTTTTACCGACTGAAGTATAAAGACCGTCAAAAGGAACATAATCACAGTAAAGAGTTTTTAGTTCAATTTCAAATTCATTATCAAGTGCTGTATACAAAGATGCATTAAGATGAAATGTATCGCTTGGTTTTGCAAGAAAGTAAAGGTAATTATCAAATTTTAAATATCCCATAAGAGGAATGTAAAAAGATTTTTCCTGGCTTTCTTTATGTTCTTTAATTTCATCAAAATCAAGACCTATGCCAATGTCACCATCAAAATGACCAGAGAATTTTATATTTGGATTTCCAATAATCTGATTTATTACTGTAGGCTTTTCTTCTTTTACTGGAACATCTTCTAAAGAAAGGTCTTGGGCATCAAAAAATAAATCTGCCCATTCATCATCTTCTGAGTTTTCGGTATAAAAACTTTCAGTCTCAATAGTTTCGCTGTTTAAGCTTTCTTCACTTAAGCTTTCTTCACTTAAACTTTCTTCACTTAAGCTTTCTTCACTTAAGCTTTCTTCACTTAAGCTTTCTTCACTTAAACTTTCATCTAAACTTTCTTCAGCACTTTTTAACTGCTGTGAAAATATAAAACTTGTAAATACACTTAATAAAAATATAAATAAAACTTTTTTCATAATTTTAACGCTGACTCATCATCTCCAAATAAGGTTTTGTATAAACTGAATCTTTTACTTTTTCAAAAACAACATTTGCAATTGAAATTTGAGTTCTTTCGTATTGAATTTTATCGCCAATTTTCTTTCCCTTCAGATTATCAACAATAAGCATATTAAGTGGGATTGAATAATTTCTGCTTGCTGTAGTTTTTATCTGGTAAGATGGAATTAAAGTTGTTCTTAAAAGCTGACCACTCAAACTGTAATCTTCCTTTTTACGAACAAGACCATCATCTTTTGAAACCCATATTTTAAGAAGAGGATAATCAACTGTGTTTACTTTAGCCTTAAGTTTAAAAATTACACAATTATACTTTCCCAATTTACCTTCACTGGTTTCTTGAATTTCGTAGTCGCGGGAATAATGCTGAGGTGCAAAATCTGAATTATTTGCATTTGTACTTTGGAATTTATCTTTGGCAGAGGTAAAAGTAAAAGCCTGGTCAGCAGGGTCGTAAAAAAAGATATTTCCATCTGTCTGTAAATAACCTTTACCTTTTTCTCTTGCAGGACCGGTAATAAGAATAACCCACTGTTCTGTTCTATCACGGCGGTACATAATAGCTTCTGTTATATTTTTACCTTCGCCAGGTTTTTCCTGAACAATACTGTAAGTTCCTTTAAAGTCAGTTTCGTAAAAAGCGGTATTATCTTCTGCTTTTTTTAAAAGGGAAGAATAGTCTTGTCCAAAAAGTCCAAAAATAGAAAAGCTTAAAAGCAATATTGTTAATAATTTTTTCATAAAAACTCCATTTATTCAGTAGTTGCCAGAGCCTGACAAGGTGTAATTGAAACAGATTTACGAACTGAAAACATAATTCCCAGTAAAGTAGTTACACAAACAACTCCACAAATAATTAAAATATGAAGAGCGGAAGTCAAAGGTGCAAGGTGACCATTCATAAGGAATAAATCAAATGCTGGTACAAATGAAAAATCAAAAACGGAAACCAAATTACAAAGAATCAGAGAAAGTAAAAAACCCGAAAGACAGCCAACAATCAAAAGGATAAGACTTTCACTAAGTAACATCCCCATAATTTTATGACGTTTCATACCAATAGCCTTGTAAATACCAATTTCATTAATTCTCTTCATTACAATAACGCGGAAAGTAGAACTTACACCAACTACAATTATTATAACAAGCATAATAATAACAAAATAAGTAACCCCTCTCATAGCATCAATTAAAATCTTTAAATCATCCATATTGGCTCTAAGAGGAATTAAGGCATAAGAAGGCATTTGAATATTGTATAAATCATCGTAAAAGATTTGCTTATCTTCTACAAATGGATACATGGAAAAGAATTTTCCTAATTCACTGTAATAATGTTTTTCTTTTTTGGCAGAATTAATTCTATCTGGAATATTAATGCAAAGACGGTTAAAAGAATCTGAGCTTTGATTATAGGCGGCAAGTAAATATTCCAAATCCAGATAAGAAGTATAAGTTCCAAAAAGACTGGAATCTATAAAAATTCCCTTTACAATTAAAGAAACAGTGTTGATGTATCCGTCAATTGTTCGGAGCATAAAAGTAATTTCATCACCAACATGAACTTTTAAGGAACTTGCAATTTTTGATGAAAGTAAAATACCGTTTGTCTTATAAATATCGGAAGCTGAACCTTCTTTGTAATTAAATCTTGAAAACAATTCTGCTTCGCGCTTAAAATCTACACCCTTAACAACTCTTTGTCTTACGCTTGAACCTTCAAAATAATAAGAAACAGATTG
>CAMGTC010000147.1 GCA_946061765.1 uncultured Treponema sp. | reverse complement strand
AAAAATAGGATATCGTGCCCTGATGGGCTTATCTATCTTAGCACGATAAACCTTGTGGCCTTAATGATTTTCAAAGCTTCAAAGCCGACAAACCGGTCAAGCCGCGTGTGGTACAACCAATTTTTATGTGGATTGCCCATTGGGCAACGGAGATTTAAAAAATGAAGAAATATATTTTACTATTAGTAATCCTATTTTTTCTCAAGCGGCTTTTTGTGTAAGTCATTCCGACTCACCTGTAATATATGAAAACTGTAAACCAATAAAAAAAGACATAATAAAAGTCTATAAGATGGATATTGAACTGACTCAAAAAGTTAATACTTCTGGAACTGAATTTGAAATTCCAGAAAGTAAAATTCTTCTTAAAACTTTTGATGGAACAAAGTCGGCGGTTTGTGATGAAACAGTTATACTTAATGCCGATGATGTAAGGGAACTTTGTATTCTCAATAATTATTTTTCCATTTGCTGTATTTACACTCCTGAGGAAATTGAAAAGTTTGATATCATAAAAGAGTTTTATTGCAATCAGTATCTAGCGATAGAAATAAACGGAGTTTTAACTGGAACTACCTGTTTGCTGGATTTCATGGCCAATGCCCGTGTTATAAATTTTTATTATGAGTTTGGGAAAATTATAAATGACGACGATGTTCAAAGATTTGTAAATGCGGCGTCAAGTGTTTCCGACTACAGAGTTATTTTAAGAGATATTGACGGCATTCCTTTAACTGCAACCATAGAAGAAGCTCAGAAAATTCTTGAAGAAAAATCGGTTGAATATTCAGTTGAAGAAAATATCAGTCCATATAAAAATGTAACTCAGGTTGAGCAATTCATTTATCTTGATTCAGGCCAAAAATTGTATGGCAAGACCTTAAAAGAAGCTTACCTGGGATTTCGTTCGAATGGACTTTATCATGCATCCCTGATTTTTGAAGAAGATGCAGATGGTGAAGTTTCATACGAAGAGTTTATAACAAACTTTATAGAAAAATATCAGTTTAAACAGGTCGATAACGCAGGAATCCATTTATATTCCTGCAATAATATTTCCATGGAAAATCCACAATATTCATTCTTTTATGAAGATCAAAAAAGGTTGACTATTACGAATGAAAGTTTAGATGAATAAAGGAAATATTAATAGATACAGTCAATTGTTATGTGGACGCCCGCTACTTGAGGCGCTTTTTGAGGATAAATAAATGATTAAATATGAAAACTAAACTTTTTATTTTAATATTTATAATTTCATCATTTAGAATATTTGCTTCCAATTCTTTAGAAGTAACTTATAAGACAGATAATATCAAAATTAATTACTTTTTAGGTTATCAAGAGGAAATCTTTCTTCCTGACATTTCTGAAAATGAAAAATATAAAAATATTGAAAAGAATTTTTCTTAGTCATGTTTTTTTTCTATCATCTCCTGTTACAAAAAATCCATTTACTTTAAAATGTTGTTTCATTCTTTAAATTTAGTATTCTAAGTATTTTTCTGAAAATTCTAAATAATGTTTATGTAGTTTTTCATTATTGGTAATTTTAAGAATTCTTTTCACAAGTTCATCGATAGTAAGAATTTTTATTTTATTTTGAAATACTTCAGTGCATTTTTTTATTGCTTCATTTATATCATTGATTAAATCTGTTCTGTCTTTAAGACAAACAAAATATACAATCCCGATTTCAGCATGACATATATTACGCCATAATTGATAGTTAGCAAAAAATTCTTTTTTTGAGACAGATGGGGCAATTTTTTCCATCTGATCTTTATAATATTTTTTGTATTTTTGATCATGTAAATCATTTGGAACAACTTTTGAAACATAACCAAAAGTCTGCTCGGTATATTTAATCTCAAAGAAGAATTTTCTATTATCACAACTCATAAAGAAATCGAAATTGGTTTTATCTTTTTCATTTTTTTGTTTTTCAAAGCTATTTTCTTCTATATGCTCAAAATACCATTTTGTGTTTTCATTACAAGAAGAATCTACAATATAAAGTATATTATTAATACAGAGTGGATAGAAAAGATTAAAACACAATGCTTGGGAAGAGGTTAAATGGGAAAAATACATATGAAGTTTTTCTTTTTCTTTTTGACCCTCATAAAACTTGTCAAACTCATCTTTATAAGAAACGTCAATTAAATTTAAACGGGGTTCTGGTAAGATATGACCATATTTACGTCCGCTTTTTTTCCATACCCCGCATTCTGTCGTTAATTTATCAATCTTATAATTAGTCAAATGGAGTTTTAATTTATCTTCATTATATCTTCTATCAGATTTTAGTAATTCTCGAATCTTCTCTTCAGACAAAAATCTATCCATATGAACAATTTTATGTTGTTCAGGAGTTAAAAGTATTAAATTTTTTACAGAACAATCATAACCATTATTATTAATATGATGAATATGAAATCCATCTCCATCTTCTTTCCCAAGATAAGTTTTTGCAACAAAATTATATACATAGCTTGTTGTATTCAATTTTGCAACATTATCTGGTTTTACTAAAACTAAATAGCCTTCTTTTCCAGGGGCATCTTCTTGTTTTATAAGAATATCATCATATTTTATTCTTCCGAGATTACTGACTTTATAATGCGTATTCGAAGGTAGATTATCCCATATTTCATTCTCGAGTTCGTGTACATTTGAATTAAAAATGAGTTTACCCTTTTCTCTACATGCAGAAATTTCCTCATCTGTAGGCCAGTTTGAGTTAAGATGCGGCGTAGCTTCCCACAATTGCTTGTAATATTGTAAAAACTCTTCATCAGTAAGTTTATTTTTCCCTCATAAAATTCCCTGTTTTTTTACTCATCCTCACCTCTCCTCGGCCATCTTAGCCATTTCAATTGCATTTTGTTTCAATCTTTCACCTACTTTTTAGATACCATCAGTTTTTATAAACTAATTTTTATTTAGATCAATCAATCTATACGCGAATTTTTCAAAGTCAAGAGGAGACATTACAAAACTACTTTCACTATATCTTTCTCCTGTTGATTCTAAAATCAATTCAACTTGAAAGTTATGATGATATCCTAAATTCATATCTTCACTAACATCAAAATCCATTAACAGAGGAGCAATTCCAATATTAGTCGAAAGTCCGGCTTCTTTAAGTTTTGATTGAATTCTTATAAGAATATCATTGTAATTATCCTTTAATTCTTTCCTTAAATATTCTTTATCTAAATCTGTAAACAAATCTCCACCATATTTTAATATAATTTTTTTTACTTTTTCACTACGAAATTTTAACCATTCTTCATCTACCTTTACTTCTTCCATTTACATCTCCTCGGCCATCTTGGCCATTTCAATTGCATTTTCTTTCCATGTATCTACAAGTTTCTTTGGCGAAAGAGGTTTTACAAATCTCCCCTTCTCTAACACCCAATCCAAAACCGGATAATACTGATTGCTGGTAAAAGTCATTATTGTGCTGCCATCTTCTTGTTTTTCAAACTTCTGGTCTGCTGCCCAGTTATAGGTTTTTACATAATCAACAATCCAAGGGGCTAGAATCTGAAGCTTAAACTCAAAGGTCTCTTCACCTATATGTCTTCCGAAATTTCCGATTGCATGTTTTTCGTATGCAAAATCTTCGGGAAGTTCAAAGGTGTCTGGATTGATTCTGATATTTTTAATAACTGGTAAATTGAAAAACTTGTTTCCTTCAAATCCAGGATTTGTCCTGTAGCCGTATAAAGTCCACATTCCATTAAAATATATCAACTGATAAGGCTTCATTGTTACATCATAAACATTTCCATTCTTTTCATAATCATAACTGATGTAATGATTGGAACTCATTGCTTCTTCCAGCAGATTCCAGGTTTTATCTTCAATATCAACTGGATTCATTCCAAGAAATAAAATCCTGCTTGAAAGTTTTTTGGCATTGAGTTTTGTATCCTGCTCAATATTTGATGACAGTGTAGTAAATACTTCAATTGCCTGAGTATAAACTGGTGTTCCTTTAATTAAGTCAAGCAGATTCGACATAAGTTGAGCAGAGATAATCTGTTTTTCAGTTGTTAGTTGTGCCGGTATTCTGAAAGTTGGACTTGTATAATAGTAACCACCTTTGAATCTATCGTATTTTAAATATTCATCTGCACCAAAATCATAACGCAAGGCTTCAAGATCTCTATGAACTGTTGCTTCTGAGGTTTCAAATTCATCAATAAGTCTTTTTACACTTGGATAAGTTCCTGCAGCAATCATCTGATCATATCGAGTAATTCTTCTAAACGTTGCTAAACTTTCTTTTTCCTGTTTCTTTTTTCCTGCCATAAAAACCTCGTTCTTATAATCTATTATAACACACTCTCATAGAATAAGAGCCTGATTCATTCAATCACAGGCTCATAGCTTACCCTTCATGGAAATAATCCATTAAAACTTTTTTTGTACCTTTTGAGATTTCTTCCATGGCTTTTTCAGTTAAAAAACGTGCTTCCATTTGTTTTGTAGTCTTATTCATATTAAGCCTCCATAGATTTTCTATAACCTAATATACATTAGGCACACTCTCAAGGAATGAGAGTTCAAAATATTATTAGAAAATCTAGCAGGAAAACCACATTCTTCTCTCCCCTTCCTTTTCCAATCGTTCTTGTCTGCATATATCAACCAATTGCTCATAATCAGGTCTGGCTCCCGAAATAATTTCATTCATTTCACACTTACGAACTATGTTATCAATTTCCCCTCCACTGAAATCAAACTGTTTTGCTAAATTAACAGCATCGTCATTAGAAATAGATTCCAGTTTATACATCCAGATTTTGCTGCGAGATTCTATACTTGGTTTTTCATATTTAATTTTGAATAAAAATCTTCGTTCAAATGCTGCATCCATATTTTCACACAAGTTTGTTGTTGCAATTAGGATACCTTCTAATTTTTCCATCTCTTCCAGCAAAATATTTTGCATTGCGTTTTCTGTCTGTCGTGGCCCACCACCATCCAATGTTCCACGTTTAGAAATAATCGCATCTGCCTCATTGAATAACAGAATCGGTATATTTTCATTATGATTTTTGCACGACTTGCACAGTGACCTGTAATTACTGAAAATCTTTTTGATGCATTTCTCACTCTCTCCAAACCAGATGGATTTTGATTCTGAAATATCTACATGCATTATTTTTCTGTTTGTTTTTTTTGCAAGTTGATATACGGTTTCAGTCTTACCAGTCCCTGGCACTCCATACAATATTACAGCAACTCCTTTAGGCAAACCTTTTTCTTCAAGTCTTTTTTGAATATTTGATAAGTGTTCCTGACTTAAACTGTTACTGAGCATTTCAATTTGATTCTGAATGTCTGCTTCGTAAAATAAATGCTTTTCTTTTATTTCTTCTGGTTGTAAAACATTTTTCATCTGGTTTTTAGTTTTATATAAATCAGCATTTTCTCCATAAAGAAGTTCAAGGGATTTATCGCTAAGAGTAAGTCTTGTTTTTTCAATATCCTCGTTCTTTTCTATTTCCAATAAACCTGTTTCAAGTAAATGATGTTTTTCATCGTTAAAGTCTCTTGCATTCTGAAAAAACTCTTTACCATGTCCATATATTATAGACTGAAGGGTTCTTGTTAAACTACTAGCGTATCCCTTAGTAGAATCATTAACGCAATCCAGATAAAACCATCTTGTACATTCATCAGGAATTAATGATTTTATAGTTGTAAAATAAGGATAGTTTTCAACTTCCTTTTCCCATTCAATTTTTTGTTCACGAAGAGTTTCTGCACTGATGTAACTGGCACCAGTAAGATGGTCTTCGCTGTATTCAATCAGACTGGCAGTCATCAATCTTAAATACGATTCTGTGCTTGGAAAGATTCCGACTGCACGGCTGCGTCTTCTGACTTCCTTGTTCAATCGTTCCAGCGTGTTTGTGCTGGAAATTTTCTTGGAATCAATCTTTGAAAATCCGTAATACTGGATGGAATCTTCAAATCCTTCTTCCAGACATTCAACTGCCTTGTCGAATTTTTCAGCGTACTTTTCAACAAAGGCATCCTTCAGTTTTATGGCGTCCTCTTTCGTTTCTGCCTGCCATATTTTCTTCAAGTCAGCTCCGAAAGCTTCCTTCTGTTTTTTGGGAACGGTTGCCATTATGTTCCTCATGAAGTGAACCTTGCACCGCTGCCAGACAGAACCGAGCCAGCACTTGTTTATCGTCTTTACAATCATCACCGCTATGCTTTTTACATGCTTTCCGACACGAATCTTTTCATAGACCGCATCAATCCAAAGAACTGGCATTTCACTTTCCAGAGGCTGTTCCTGAAAAGCTTTCACCATTTCATCAAGGTTTTTGTTCATTGTGCTGACTTCGCCGGCACTGATGTTTTCTATGCCGAGGCTTTCTGCCAGGTGCTTTATCTTCCTTGTTGAAACTCCGTTGGTGTAAGCCTCAACAACCATGCTTATCAAGGCCTCCTCACTCCGCTGCTTGTTCTGCATGAAAAACGGAACATAACCTGTGTTTCTGAATTTTGGAATCTGCAGGTTGAATGTCCCGAGTCTTGTGTCAAAGCGGCGTTCCCGAGTTCCGCTTCTGTAATCGGTTCTGTTGCTGTTGTGTTCTCCTTTTTCGCTTCCTGTAATTTTATTGGCTTCCATTTCCATCAGCATGTTCATCATCATGAACATCATCTGATAGAGCGGATCAATTGTTCTGTCAGAAGAGAAGGAACCGCCTTTAGCGATGTTTACAAGCATTTTCTCTGCCCATTTCTTTTTATCAGAATAATCTTCAAAAAGAAAATAATTAAAAGTAAATTTAAACTTGAATTTACTTTTAAAAAGTAATAAATTAATATATACAAACGGCGAAGAGGTCGTAGATAACATTTTGTGCAAACCGCACAAGGTCTTGTCTACGACCTCTTTTTTTGTCCATTTAACAAATTACTGGAGGTATTATATGTGTGGATTTGTTGGTGCTTTTGATTTAAGTTCTGGAAGTCAGCCTATAAATGAAGGCTTGAAGGAAGAACTCAGAAATCAGG
>CAMGTC010000146.1 GCA_946061765.1 uncultured Treponema sp. | reverse complement strand
GTTCGCTTGTGCGAACGTTTTGTAAATCCTCAGTTGTTGAAACAACTTGCGGTTTTCAAAATTAAAGAAGCTTTAAAACTGTATTATTTTTTTGAAAAAAATCACTTTCGGACAATCTGCAAAATCTTTGAAAAAAAGGGGGTGTTTTTGAAAAATTGAATAATTATTCCAGAAAGTGGTATAAAACGCGTTAAAATCAATCCTAGGGCCATTTTTATTTTATACCTATCTTTGCGGTATTGCGGTATTATTATTAGTATTTTATACCTAACTTTTATAGTGTAATTTACCTATACCGTCGGTATTTAGGTAATTTTATAATGTATTATTAGGTATATAGGTATAGATTTTTTTTATAAAATTTGTTATACTGTTAAAAACTAAGAAAATTTAAAACCATATTTTTGGGAGGAATTTTTATGAAAATCATTACAGTTGCTTTACAGAAGGGTGGGGTAGGAAAAACTTCTACAGCAGTTTCTTTAGCCGTTGAATTAGCAAAAATTGGTAAGACAATTTTTATAGATGCAGACCCTCAGGGTAACGCAACAACCTGGCTTGGAATACAGACAATGACATATGAATTTGCAGATCTTTTAAACGGCAGATGTAATTTAGAAAACTGCCTTATTGAATCAAATATAAAAAATCTTTCGGTAATTCCAACTGCTGGATTAGGTGGAGATCTCAAGGAATATAGCGAAAATAAAGCCGGCGGTAATCAGGGTAAAATCAAAAAGACTTTAAAAGAAGTTGCAAAAAATTATGACTACTGTGTAATAGATACATCACCTTCTTTTGGAAATTTCGAACGTTCAATTTTTTATGCAACAAATGAAATCATAGCTGTACTTCAGCTGGACGAATTCTCTAAAGATGGACTGCAGATTTTTAATGACAGACTTAAAACTTTTATAAACGACAATCTTGATGAAGATGATCCAAGACCTCTTTTTAATAAAATTGTATTTAACGCAAAAGATGATCGTATAGCACAACAGTCAATTATCTTGCAGCAATTCAAACCTCTTGAAAATCATGGTTATAAACTCTATGTAATTCCAGTTGATCAGGCATACAGAAAAGCTCAAAGTGCACACATCACAATACAGGAATTCAGCGGTACAAAAAAAGAAACACTGGAAACACTTG
Source organism: uncultured Treponema sp. (assembly GCA_946061765.1). Taxonomy (GTDB): domain Bacteria; phylum Spirochaetota; class Spirochaetia; order Treponematales; family Treponemataceae; genus Treponema_D. The sequence continues at coordinate 5,911 of CAMGTC010000146.1, read as the reverse complement.
CTGAACTTGCAAAAGATTTAAAGTAGGAGGTAAATCTGAATGGCATCAAAAAAAACATTAACAGTCAACGAATTAGCAGGAAATACAGATGTTTTCGGAGACTTAATGAATTCAGGAGTTTCTAAGAAAACAGCTCCAGTTCAGGAAAAAGTTCCTGAAGAAAAACAGGAAAAACCAGTTCACCTTACAATGCTGGTAAAAGAATCTACAAGAAAGGCCTGGAAACAGTTTTTTATTGAACATGATTTAAATACTACTCAGGGAATTGAAATTGCAATGGCCCATCTTATGAATGATGTTCAGACAAATAAATACAAGCTTAATAAAGGCGGACTTGTAGAAATCCTTAATAAAGATGATTAGTAAGATTAGTTCTTAATATAAAAGACTACCGGGGATAAAAAAGTGGACTTCGGTAGTCTTTTTTTTTAGATATGAGTGGATATTGGTAGTCATTTCTAAAAAATAGTGGTGGACTTAAGTAGTCATTAAAAAAAAATCATAGACAAAGCATGATGAATAAAGTAAAAATGAATTTAAGAATACTTCGAAAATCCTGCCTGCAAGTATATAAATCAATAAATTTTAGCCCTTCAGTTGAAATTATCAACTACCCGTGATATTATCTAAGTAGTCGATTAACTTCTTATCAAAAAAAAGGATGTCGGTAGTCGAAAGGGTGGACTAAAGTAGCAGCTTTTTGGACATTAGTAGTTGAAAAAGTGGACTTTGGTAGCAAATGGGGATATTAATTTATTATAATACAAAGACTTACAAGTTTGTTAAATAATAATTAATTAAATTTATAAAATTCCTTCTGCAAAAAAAAGAAATTAAATTTGGGATTTCAGGAAAAATGAATAAATTAACGGCTATAAAAGACAAAGAAATTGTAATTCAGTCTAATGCCATAAGTCGAGGAATTTATACTTGTAGTCCATTAGCAAGAAAATTAATTGCCTATTGTATTTTAAAGATTGATCATTATCCTGAATCTACTTTAGATGAAAATATAAAACTCCATCATTTTAAATCAACATTTTCAATTTCAGAAGCAATAAACAAATTAGGAATATCAAAAGGAGCAAATACATATAAACAGGTAAAAAGAGCTGTTGAAGAATTGTCAACTTCTGTTATTCAGGTTGAAAATACTGAAGAAAAATATAAAGCTTATACTTGGTTTTCTTATGCTTCTTATGATAAAGAAAAAGATCTTATTGAACTTGAATTCAATCAGCAGATTGGAATGGCAATTATTGAGTGGAAAGAGATAAAACAGTTTTCTGCAATGAATATAAAAACGATTGGAGAGCTGCAATCATTCTATGCCTTAAGATTTTTTGAAATTGCAAATTCTTATTACAATATGAAAGGCCGTTATGGAAACGCAGCAAACACCTGGACTTTTACACTGAATGTAGATGCTATCAAAACAATGTTCAAAATTGATAAAGATGCATACAAAGACAGAATGAATAATTTCATAACGAAAGTAATTAAAAATCCGCTGGAAGAATTAAACAGTGTAAATAAAAATTTCCAGATATCATATCAAAAAGTTATGGAAAATCATAAAACTGTTGCATTTAATTTTACTTGTGTTCAAACAGAAATTCTAAAAATAGCAAAAACAGACAGTCCGGAAGAAATTAACGAAAAAGAAGAAATAAATTCTGAACTGATGGAAATTAATTATTTCAAAGAAAAATATCCAAAGGAATGGAAAGAAGCTGAAGAAATAATAAACAGCCAGCAGGAATTACCATTTGATTTTGGAAATCTTAATGATTTTAGAGTTCTTGAAAAATTAAAAGAACTTGGACTGGAGTAGGGTAAAGTTACGACTACCAATATCCAAATATCACAAAACATACATTTTAGATATTTTTTTTCTCATTCAATAACGACTACTAAAGTCCATTATATTTAACGACTACCTAAATCACAGTTTAAAAATTTAAACATATTAAGGTGGATTTTGGTAGTCATCAATAAAATTTTAAACAGTAGACAGAATTTTTGGACTTTGGTAGTTATTTGTCCCACTTCTGTGAATTTGACTTCCTTCATGGGGTAGAGTGGGGTGGATATTAGTAGTCGACTACCAATGTCCATATATTTACGACTACTTAAGTCCATAGTTATCAGGAAAGCGTAAAATACGACTACCAATGTCCAAAATTAGTGTTTAAAAATTCATACAAACTTAAAAATGGACTTTGGTAGTCGTTGAGAATTCTGTCTATAAATTTAAACAGTGGATTTTGGTAGTTGTTTCTAGCTTTTTTTATAGGGGGTGTGATAAAAATTACGTCCGTGTAATTTTTATCAACAGGTTTATTTCGTGCTCTGCTCTTCATAAACTTGGATACTAGCCATCCTGGCTCGCCGCTAACGCGGAGTTTTTATGGGAGGGTGGATATTTGTAGTTGTTTGAATCAATTTAAAATCCTGAAATTTATATGAAATTTAAAATAATATGAATAAAAATTTATTAAAAGGAAAAAGGATATAACAAATTTAAATAGAATAGTATAATATAGATAGAATAGAGAATAGTTATGTTAAATATCCAAAATAGAAAAAGAGTAAAATTATCTAATTATCAAATAGGTAGAATCTGCATTGTAGGCATGGTAAGTCTTGTAGTTTTGAATTTTGTTTTATTATCTATAAGACAGAAGATTATAAATGAAAAGGAAAATTCTGCTAAACTTTTTGCAGAAAATATTTGCACTAGCATTACTGTAGAATTAAAAAAAAGTATAGATTCAACAGGGGTCCTAAAAAAACTTTTCATAGAATCTAATGATGTTTTTAGCAGGGATTTTGAAATTCTTGGAGAGATTTTAATTCGTGATATAAAAACAATGAGTGCTGTTTATCTTGCACCAAACGGAATTGTTGTAAAAGCTTATCCTGAATCTGTTTATGAATCAACTATTGGTTATGATATATTAAATGATCCTGAAAAACAGAAAGATGCTGTTAGGGCAGTTTTGGAAGAGAACACAATTGTAGCCGGTCCATTAAATCTAATTGCAGGTGGTACAGGTCTTATAATTAGAAATCCAGCTTTTTCTGACAGAAAATTTAAAGGATTTGCGATTGCTGTTATAAACTGGGATGTCTTTAAGAGGAATGTTATGACTAGTTTATATCCTTCCTTAAATAATTATAATTTTGCAGTTTGGAAAGATACTGATGATTATAAAAAAAGTGATGAAAACGGATATATTTTTTCTAATACATCAAAACCTGTTTCAAAAAATGTAGTAATAAAAATTGAAATTCCCGGAGATGACTGGTATTTGGCTGTTGAACCAGTTACTGGATGGTTTAATATAAAAGATTCTTTGATAGAATATCTTATTGTAGTACTCTTATTCTTAGTAATAAACGGTATGGTTATTATCAGTCAAATAGATAATGCCAATGTTTATCATATGTTAAAATATGATTCATTAACAGGAATCCTTTCAAGAGATGCTTTTTATTCTACGGTAGATAAACTGTTTAAAGATAATGCATATTCTTCTTATGATGTTTTAGTTGCCGATGTCGAAAATTTTAAGTTCTTGAATAGCGTTTACGGTAAAGAAAAGTGTGATGAGTTTTTAAAATATTTTGCAAAAGTATTTGAGGAAAGAGGCCCTAAAGGTATATGTGCAAGATATGGTGGGGATAAGTTTGTTACAGTTTTCCCATCTGAAAATAATAAGGGAATAGAATATCTTAAAAATGAAACTACTGTTACAATTAATAATGCACCAATAAAAAATGTAATTGTAAAATATGGTTTTTATGGTGATGTTGATAAAAGCCTTCCTGTAAATCTGATTTGTGACCGTGCTTTACAGGCTGCTAAATCTGTACTTCATAATTACGATAAGATTGTTGAATCTTATAATGGAAAGTTTGCAAAGAAATTAATTAAAGAGCAGATGTTTGAATCTGCTTTTGAAAATGCAATAAAAACAAATCAGTTTAAGGTTTGGTTTCAGCCAAAGTTTGATTCTTTTACAGAAAAAATGGTTGGTGCAGAAGCTTTAGTTCGCTGGGTGAAAGATGATGAAGTTCTTGCACCTTCGGAATTTATTTATCTGTTTGAAAATGATGGTTTAATTGTAAGACTTGATGAATATGTTTTTACAAAAGTTTGTGATACTGTAAAATTTTTAATTGAACAGAACTTAAAGCCCGTTCCAATTTCTGTAAATCTTTCAAGAAATTCTTTATATCATAAGGGGATGATTGAAAGGTATAAAGCTATTATTCAGGAAAGGGGTATTCCAATTGAATACATACCTCTGGAGATTACAGAATCAAGTTCTACTAACAACAAGCAGATAAAAGAATTGTCTCAGAGTCTAAAAGAAGTTGGTTTTAAGATTCATATGGACGATTTTGGAAGTGGACTTTCATCTATGGAGATTCTGAATATTCTTCCATTCGATGAATTAAAGCTTGATAAATCTCTTATTGATTATATTGGAGATACAAGTGGAAATGAACTTTTAAGACATATTCTGGAATTAGCTCATTTAAAAGAACTTCTTGTTGTTGCAGAAGGCGTAGAAACAAAAGAACAGCTTGATTACCTCAAAAATTATAACTGCGATATGATTCAAGGGTATTATTTTAAGGCTCCTATGTCTCAGGAAGTATTTATGGAATACTATAAAAGACAGATTGCAGAAGGAAATATTTAGTCTTTTATAAGCCCATTTCTCTAAGTTTTAAAATTCTTTGATTTTCTGAACCTCGGAATTCCAGCATAAGATTTTTTTGACTTTGGATAAAAGGGCCATCTACAAGTGTATCAATACACGAAAGCATTCTGTCTGTGAATTGTGTGTGTTTTCTTCCACCTTTGAGTAAATCTTTTTCCAGGATATAACCTGTCCAGCACCAGATGTCTTTTGAAGGGTAAGTTTCTTTTATTCTTTCAAGAAATGGGGCTAAGACTTCCTGATTTTCTTCTTCAAAAGGTTCTCCACCCAACAGAGAAAAGCCCTGTATGTGAGAGGGTTTTAAGAGTTCAATAATGTTATCTTCTGTCTCTTTTGTAAATTCCTGACCATATTCAAAGTCCCAGGTGGCCTGGTTAAAACAGCCTGGACAACAGTTTCTGCATCCGCTGACAAAAAGTGAAACTCTAACACCAAGTCCATCTGCAACATCAAAACTTTTTATATTTCCATAGTACATTTACATCTCCAAAAAAAATCCCGTGCCTTAAAACACGGGACTGTAAGATTTTTTCAAAAAATTAAAGATGAAGAACTCTTTCCTTAATTTCCTGAGTTCTACCCTGATTCCAGTACTGGGTTCCAATATAACCACAAGTACGACGGGCAACATTCATCTTGTTCTGGTCTGTATTTCCACACTGTGGACATTTCCAGATTAATTTTCCGTCTTCATCTTCAACTACCTGAATTTCGCCTGTATAACCACAGCACTGGCAGCAGTCTGATTTAGTATTTAACTCTGCATACATGATATTTTCATAAATATGTTTGAGCAGGGTCATAACGGCTGGAATGTTATTTTCCATATTTGGAACTTCTACATAAGAAATTGCTCCTCCTGGACTAAGTTCCTGGAATTGACTTTCAAATGTAAGTTTAGAAAAGGCATCGATATTTTCTGTAACATGAACATGATAGCTGTTTGTAATGTAATTTCTGTCTGTTACACCCGGAATTTCTCCAAAACGACGTTTTAAGCACTTTGCAAACTTATATGTTGTAGATTCAAGAGGAGTTCCGTAAAGTGAGAAGTCAATATTTTCCTTAGCTTTCCATTCTTTACATGCTTCATTTAAGTGATGCATAATTTCAAGTGCAAATGGAGTTGCATCTGGATCTGTATGAGGCTTACCTGTCATATAGCGAACACATTC
>CAMGTC010000145.1 GCA_946061765.1 uncultured Treponema sp. | reverse complement strand
CTGATGGAATAAGATAAAAATAATGATCTATAAAATATTCTAATAAAGTCTTGCAATATTTTTGATTAAAACTCATTTCAACAAAAAATAATTTTTTATATTTTTTAGGAGCAAGATAAAATGAGAACATTGCATCAGACCAATTTTTTATTTTTGCAGAAGGAGCATTGCCTGTCTCTGTCCAAGTCTGCGATTTACATTCGACAAGAATAGAATTATTTCCAAAATCAAATGCATGTTCTTTTTTTGCATTTATTCCAATTTCAACTTTTGTTTGGGGCTCTACAGTAATTCCATTATTTTCTAAAAAAAATAAAATTTTATTTTCAAAATCTTTGCCTGCTTGGGTATTTGAACTTACTCCTTTTCTTTGATAAGGTCTGTTTTCCATTTCTTTTCCTTCTTAATCAAGCGCCCCAGTGCGGGCGTCCACATAACAATATTTTAAACCGCAAACCGGCTTGACCGGTTTGTCGGCTTTGAAAATTATGTTATGGCAAAATACTTCTTATACAGAAACAATATAATTTCTATTATAAAACCACAAGTTTATCCTTTTTTTAGAACAAATTGCTTTTTATATATTTTTTTCAAGCGGCGTAAAGCCGCGTACTACCGCTACCTTGCTAAGCCCTAAATTTCAATTAATTTTTTCATCGAGCTTGACTCGATGAAAAAATATTCCTTTTTATCTATTTCCTTTAGCACGGTTATGCGTTTTACACAACATCTGACAATTTGAAATATCTGTTGAACCGCCTTTAGACCAGGCTGAAACATGGTCTGCATCCATTTCTGATATTTTCCATATTTTTGTTTTATTTACATCGTCACATAAAGCACAAGTTGGGCAGTTTGAAATTCCTTTTTTCTCCGCTTCATTTGTCTGCTTCTGGTAAACCGCTTTTTTTGTACGGTCGTCAAATATACGAATATTTAACAGAGATTTATCTTTCTCACCTCCAAGAACATATTCAAAAATGCCTTTTCCGTTTGTAACGCAATCGTCAGCCAATAATTCTGTTACTCTTGCCCAAATCTTATCTGGATTATACGGGTTTTTGTGATAAAGTTCATACATTCTTGCCCATTCAAGACCCTTCATTTCGGAAGTTGTATCTTTAAAAACTCCGTCAATCCAATTTATTACAGTGTCAAAGTAAGTTTTTAATTCGTTGATGTTATTATCGTTTCTATGTTTGCTCATATACTGCTCGATGGACATTGAATTATGAGAAGCAACCCAATCTAATGCTGTATGCAAATAATCCTGTCGATTTGCTGTTCCCGAAACATAATATGACCATTTTTGAATCATTGCATTATTTGAATTTGAAAATACTTCTTTTGCTTTTGTTACAAATGAACCAGAATAAATCGCATTTAAAAGTTCTTGTTCATTTAAAGGAATTCCTGCAATATTGATTGTCTTGAACCATTGCTTGATTTCTTCTTCTTCGCCCTCGCAAATGTAAATCAAAAGTTTTGTTTCGTTTATCTGTTTTTGAATATCATCATTTAGACCCGAAAAATACTGGGGCATTCTATTTTTATCTTCGATAGCGAATTTACCAGTAACAAAACGTCCGATTGAAGTTATTCTTTGTTGTCCGTCAAGAATTTCATATTTTCCGTCGGAACGCTTATTGAAATAAATTATACCGAGAGGATATTTCCTTAAAATAGAATCTATTACGGCCACATCTTTTTTACCGTCTGCATAAAGATAATTTCTTTGATATTCTGGCTGGATTATCAAGTCTCCAGAAAGGCCGTAAAGGCCTTTTCCTTCAAGTTCGTTATAAATAAAACCTTTGCAAATCTGCTCAACTGTAAAATCTGTACGAAGTTCTGCTTTCATTTAGTTTGACTCCTGTTTAATTCTAATGAAGAATCTGTCATACAATGAATAGGCACAATTACCATTTTCATCTATATAATAATTTCCTTTTTGAGGTTTACCAGAAATCATTGGATTTCCATTCGTTTTCTTGCCTGAAGAACCTGTAAATTTACCTTCTTGAGTAATCTCTTTATAAGAGTCATAAAACTTATTACTTTGTAAACCGAACCCGGCTTTCATAGACAATCCCAAAATTTCAAATTGGTCTGGATTATATTTGTCCATAAAGCTAATAGGAACTCCCATTATACCTTTGTAATCAGATGGAATCGCATCAAAAAATGGAACTTCAATCGCATCATAATTATCATATTTCTTGTATCCAATTCCTTTTACTTCTTTATGTTTTGAATACTTTATATTATCTGCTTCTGTCATAAGACTTCTTTTTTCATGCAATCGACCATGTTCAATATTTGTGTACCATCGTACACCCACAACACTTATGTAATGTTTTCCATCAATAACAATGTCTTTTGCACCGACTTTTTTGGGGTCATATAAACTATTTGGGATTCCGAAAAGTCTATCACCGCTGGTAATTGTAACTCCTAGCCACATTTTATTTTGTTCCAAATATGGATATGTTTCTGAATATTTTACTGCGTTTAAATTTCCAATAATTAGAAACTTTTTATTGGCTTCCATTATCCATGTCACAAATTCGCGGAATAAACTAAATGGTGGGTTTGTTATTATAAAATCAGCCTCATCGCGAAGAAGCTTGACTTCTTCGCTTCTAAAATCACCATCATCTTCTAAATAGTTCCACTTTAAATCATCTATATTTATTTTACCGTCTTTGTTTTCATCTTTTGTAAGAGTAAAAATTTTACCTTTAGCTCTTGTTTTCTTTACATCAAATCTTGGGTCAATAGATTCAAATAATGTTGGTTCGTAATCAATCTCTGAAGATTTAGAATCCGCAGCATAAGATGTGGAAATTAGTTTCTTTAAGCCAAATGTTTCAAAATTTTGAGCAAAAAATTTTGTGAAGTTAGACCATTCTGGATCATCACATGGTAAAAGAATTGTTTTATCTTTAAAGAGAGTTGGATTATATTCCAAATATGCATTTACTTCTTTTTGAATATCTTGAAATTGTGTGTAAAACTCGTCATTTCGAGCTTTTTTTGCATTGTGTAAGTTTGAACTAGCCATAGCCTTTTCCAATTTTTCTTGGAGAAAAAATGCTATAGCAAATTTCTATTTTTATATTTTTAGAAAAGCAGGCCAGTGGCCTGTCGCCATAACTAGCGTTTTAAACCGTAAAAACGGTTTTGCCGAAGGCAAAATTGGCGCAAAAGTTGCGGTGGCGTAAAGCCACGAAAAGCAACTTTTGTGACAAAGTTTTTATCGGTTTTGAAAACCATGTTATGTGATTTTCATATTCAACTTTTCCATTAACTCTTTAGTAACGTCCATTGTATTAAACTTTTGTTTTTTAAAAGTAAAGTTTTTTTTGGGAAACGCTTTATGCTTCATATCTGGCCAATCTCCCTTTGTGGTTACTTTTAAGATCTGTACTGGATAAAAGTTTTTATTAAGTTTGACTAAATATAATATATCAAATCCAGGTCGTATATGTGAAATATATCCATCTGAATAGTCAGATACGGTTTTAACTTGAATTGTTTCATACTTTTTGCTTTTTGCATCTTCTCTATATCGTATATCCCAGGATTGCTGACTTGCATTTCCAAATTCTACATCAGCATACCCACACTCAATCAAATATTTGAAAATATATGCTTCACCAATGACTCCTGTTTTTTGGTCTCCTTTTCTAGGAATAAAACTTATCTTATTCTGCATTTCCTCAAAAGCTTTGTAAGCGTTTGCATATTGTTCTAAAATGCATTGAAATTCTTTAAATTCGTCCATATGAAATCCTTCTCAAAAATTATGCAGCCATACGTAATTGTAATGGCTCTTCATTGTTTAACCCTTTGATATGTTCGCCATCATCAGGACCTGGATTTGTACCGAAAGATAATTTGTATAAACTTTCATTACAAGATATTGTATCTAACCATAGCATTGAAAACAAAGGTGTAACAAACATACCGCCATCTATTTTTACAGGCATTGACTGTATGGGATACATTTCAATCGGTTCATTAATATCAAAGTTGTCCCAATCATATTTTTTTTGTTGAGAGGTTTGTTTCGAATTTCCATTATTTTGACACGTCTCAATAATTTTTTCTATTTCTGCTATGCAATTATCAAAGGTTAATGGATTTGCCGTCATAAAATTCGGCCATTTCCCATACTTTTTTTTAAAATTAATAGAATTTCGTATTATTTGAACTTCCCAGTTTTCATATGTAAGGAAGGTGCAATTCATTGTGAAAGGAATCGAGTCACATACGATTGTTGTTCCAGTATCCAAATCTGCCAAGTCTTTTAATGTGTATGTCTTATCCATTTGTTAAACTCCAAAAGCGCCCCAGTGCGGGCGTCCACATAACTTGCGTTTTAAACCGTAAAAACGGTTTTGCGCTACAGCGCAAAATTGGCGCAAAAGTTGCGGTGCCGCAAAGGCACGAAGAGCAACTTTTGTGACAAAGTTTTTATCGGTTTTGAAAACCTTGTTAGGTTTTGTTTCTTTTACACGAAATCCATTCATTATATTTTTTTTCAAGTAACTTAAAATCATTACAACGCTGACTTAGTTTAGATTTTCCATCATTTGTCATTTTATGATTGTAAACAATTTTTGAATTGCTTATAATTTGCTTCGTTTTCTGCCTTATAATACGAATTTCATTATTTAGCAAAGTCCTATACTGCTGATTATGCTCAGTATTTGGATTCTTAAGAAAATATGAATCTTCAGGAACTGGAAACATATTATTCAAGTTAATGACAGCCATATCCCCGATTTTTATAAAATCTACAGTCTCAGATAATCTTTTATGTTTTTGTTTGAAAGATGAAAGTGGGGCAAAATATTTTATCCCATCTATTTCAAACAGAATTCCTATATACTTACGAGAATATGTTTGCGAATTTTTTGCATTATGAAATAAATGCTCAGAAAACTGCGAGAGAAAATCTATATATTTTTCTTCAATTTCATAAAAAAGTAATTTATCCATAAACAAAACGAGGCCGCAAGAAAACTTACGACCTCCGTATAACACTCGCGATTAAAGGCGCGATTTCCTTATAATCATAATATAACTCTTTTCCCTTGTTTTGTCAATATGTTTACAAAATCAAAGTTATGATGGAAACAAAATTTTCATCACTGGTTCATAAAAACATTCATCTATTGGCTTTCTTGAAGAAAAATGGTAAGTATTTATCACGTCTACTTGTTTTCCGTCAAGGTCGTATTTCCAATGATTTGCTGTTTTGGGACATGGAGAGAGTTCATCCGAGAAAGTACCTGAAAAACAGCGGGCAAGGTATTCATCTCTAACACCACAATCAAATAGATTAGCAGTTATTATGATGTCTGGTTCAAGTAGTTTCAGTTCTTCATGAAAAAAATTGCGCTTCTCAAGTTCTGAATCCTCAAGAAATCGGTTCATCATATCAATGTTTCTTGAGGCTCCTTCATCGCTGTCGTTTGAGTATTTTGAAAGCTGCATGACCCCAAAGCCAAAGTTTCCAGTTTCTACCATTTTCTTTGCTATTTCGTCAGCATAAGGAACATCTGAATATGGTACTTTTCCTTTATGTTGAATGCCGTAAAGCATGTATAGGACTTTGCGCCAAAATGGACTACCGTTTACATTTTCATTTTTGAAAAAGCTGTAGGTTGTGTCTCTGAAATCCATACCACTTATCCATCTTGTTTCACGTCCAATGAAGAGTACTTTTGTTTCCTGTTCGAAGTAGCCTGGAAAAAATCCGTCGTATGCAAAATAATCTTGCGGCGGATATTCCTTCCCATCATCTTGAAAAACAATAGGACGTTTTGTAGCAATCAGTGCTTTCCAGTCATCAAAAAGAGACAATAGCTCCAATGTCTTCTTTATCTCAGTTTCGCTATACTGAATTCCGCCACATGCACTATCAAGTCTCATTCTAGCTTCAACTTCTGCTTTTTCTTCAGTTGTCATAAGATTTACTCCTATTCAATACAATTTTCAATTTATCCCTGTGACAAAACAATAACTTTTGATGTTTTGCCGTTATCATCAGTCGTAATCCCGATCATCTTTTTTGCCTGCATTGCAAGTTTCTTATCGCTTGTGGCAGCAATTTTTGTATTTCCGAAAGCAATGGTTGTATCATCGCCAGAGACAAAATTTTGTAGAAGAAATGATAGTGCATTAGGTGTAGATTCATAAATCTGCTCTGCATTATTTTTAGAAATACTCCTCATGATGATTATTTCCTCGCCATTTCCATCTGTAACGGCCGCTTCCACGACAGCATTTGAATCTGTATACAGGATTTTCATTCCATGATGCATTTGAATACCGAACAACCAACGAAGTGCATCGTAAAAATCCCAAAGTCCGCTAGGTACTGGATATTCCGTTGTTGCAAGAACTACATTCAGTCCTTCCGAAAAATCAATATGAACATGCTCAGTAAATGTCTTGAATCCGAAAATATTAATGCTTTTTAAGGTAAAGTTGTTATTAGTTTCCATAGTTTTGCTCCTCATGTAATCATTGTTATAAGAAATTATAACAATGATTACTATCATTTCGTGATAGTCAAATTTAATAATTTGAATAATCCCGAAATTTTGGCTCTTAGATTCTTTCAGCCCCTTATTTATTCATTCATTCATGTCTTTCACTTATTTTGTTTAAGTTTTTGTCGTAAGTTCCAATCCAGCCATTCTTATTAAAATTTACATTATTCCCTGCACAATTCTTAAAAACTCCAAGTGAAGAAACTGATTTTTCTGCAATCCTATTAAATTTTTCGTCATAAGTTGCAATCCAACCATTTTTAGTAAATACAGAAAATGTACTTGTGAAACCATTTAATTCACCAATAGATGATTCACTTTTTTCTGTACACTTTTTACCGTTTTCATCATAAATTTGATACCAACCATTTTCTAATACAACATCTGAAATAGCCATAAAATCCTCCAATGATTTTTTAAGCCCTTTAGGTAGTGTACACTACCTAAATTTTTAAAGAGAAAATTTGTTGGAGATTTTACTTTCACCGAAAGTGGCGCAGTGCGCCATCAACCTAACAATGGGTTGTACCGCAGCGGGCTTGACCCGCTGTCGGCTACGAACCT
>CAMGTC010000144.1 GCA_946061765.1 uncultured Treponema sp. | reverse complement strand
GCGTACGCGTGCCTTGACTCGACGTATTTACGTGTTCGCTTGCGCGAACGTTTTGAGTTTTCAGGAGATAAGGGATTATGTTTTGCCCGGAATGTGAAAGTAAAAGAGAATTGGCTTCTATGGAAATGACTCCAGAAATTGTAGAAGAAATGGCAGCTTCTGAAGTTTGTGCTGATTTTGTTGGGGATGAAATTTATGCCCAGCGCTTAACAATCTGTAAAAAATGTAATCACCTTATGAACGAAATGACTTGTATGAATTGTGGATGTTTTGTTCAGTTTAGAGCAAGGCATTCACAAGCCGCTTGTGTTGAAGGCAAGTGGTAGTTTTTATCTATTATATTTTTTTTAATTCCGCTATATTTTAATTATGTTAAAAAACTATTTGTGGATTTTCTTTATTTCTATGGTTCCGCTAATTGAACTTAGAGGTGCTATTCCAGTTTCTCAGGCTTTACAAATGCCTATAATTCCTTCTTACATTGTTTGTATTATTGGAAATATGATTCCAGTTCCTGTTATTTATTTATTTGCCCGCAAATTTTTAGAGTGGGGAAAAGATAAAAAGGTAATAGGAAAAATCTGTACTTTCTTTTTAGAAAAGGGTGGAAAAGCTGGTCAAAAGCTTGAAGAAAAAGCTGGAAAGGGAATTGTTATTGCTTTACTTTTGTTTGTTGGTATTCCTCTTCCTGGAACTGGAGCCTGGACAGGTACTTTAGCCGCCAGCCTTTTGGATATGAAATTTAAGGATACAGTTATTGCTGTAACTCTTGGAGTATTACTTGCTGGCCTGATTATGATGGCAGCCTCTTTTGGTTTATTTTCAGCATTTTTCCAATTGTTCCAGAAATAAAAATAAATAGTATGGAGTATTTATGAAAAATTACAGTAAAAATGATGTAGCTCCAGTCCCTCCAATGGGTTGGAATAGTTATGATTATTATAATACTTTGGTAAACGAAGATCAGATTAAGGCAAATGCAGATTACATGTCTAAAAATCTTAAAGATCACGGTTGGGAATATATTGTAATTGATATTCAGTGGAGTGATCAAAACGCTGGAAAAAGAAATAAGGATGGAATTCAATATATTCCATTCAGCCAATTTTCTCTGGATGAATATTCACGCCAGATTCCTGCAGAAAACAGATTTCCTTCCAGTAAAAACGGAGCTGGTTTTAAACCACTGGCAGATTACATTCATTCTCTTGGGCTTAAATTTGGAATTCATATTATGAGAGGTATTTCAAGATTTGCAGCTCATAATCATATGCCAATAAAAACTCATGATGGTTCTAAGGTAACTGCTGATCAGATTGCAAATGCTTATTCAACTTGTGCCTGGAATCCAGATATGTATGGAGTTGATTTTAGAAATCCATATGCTCAGGATTATTATGATTCAATTTTTGAGTTATATGCTCAGTGGGGCATTGATTTTGTAAAAGTTGATGATATTTGCCGACACGTAAAAGAACCAATTTACGAGAACGAAGTTAAGATGATGGCTAAAGCAATAGAAAATTCTGGACGTCCTATGGTTTTAAGTTTAAGTCCAGGACCTGCTGTAATCGAAAAAGCTTATCTTTATGAAAATTATGCCAATATGTGGAGAATCACAGATGACTTCTGGGATAAATGGCCTTTATTAAAGGGAATGTTTGAACGTTGTGAAGTCTGGCAAAAACATTCTGGAGATGGAAACTGGCCTGATTGTGATATGATTCCACTTAATGTTTTGGGATATGGATGGCAGGACCCAGAAAGTGGTAATAAAGGCTGGAAATCTGGTTTTACTCAGGATGAAACAAGAACAATGATTTCTTTGTGGTCAATTTTCCGTTCCCCAATGATGCTTGGTACAGATTTACCTCAGCTTGATGATTTTAGTTTATCGATGATTACAAATGATGAAATTATTGCATTGAATAAAAATCCAAATCAGGCAAAATTAGTGTTTACCAGCGAAAATATGATTATTTGGGCTGCAGATTGTCCTGATGGCGGTCGTTATCAGGCTTATTTTAATATAAGTGATGAAGAACAGACTATCAATGTAAAATTGGCTCAGGATTCTGATGTGGTTAGTGGAATTAGAGATCTTTGGGAGCATAAAGATTTGGGTGCAAGTGTAAAAGTTTCTATCCGCCCACACGATTGTAAAGTTTATAAAATTAATTAGCCCGAAATTCGAACTAATTAGATAAATCTTTTTTTTGATAATTTATTTTTATTTAGGGTTTATTACAAACCCTAAAAACGACGAAGTCAAGGCTTTAAGCGTACGTGTGCCTTGACTCGACGTAATAATTAAAGACCTTCTTGGAATGTAAAGTATTTGCTTATATTCTAAGAAGGTCGCTTTTTTTTAGAATTTTTGAAGATAAATCATGATTGATAAGTATTTATTTTTAATACTTATGTCGATAATTTAAAAGGTAAACTATGACTTCTGGCCAAAAGACAGCTTTTAGTTTATTGACTGCAATGGTTTTATTTGCGGCTTTTGTCCTGCTTGCAAATCCAAGGTTGAATATAATAAAAAACCTGGAAAAGCAATATTATTCACAGGCAAGAATACGCGAAAAAGTTGAGCAGTTGGATGGACTTTCACAAAGCTTTAGTGATTATATTACGAAAATTCTCAAAACTGTAGAAGAAGATGATAATTCCTTCTCTAAATCTCAGGCAATTCTGAGTTATTTGGATTATTATCCGTCCGAAAAGTTAATAGAAGAACGTAGAGCAAAGACAATTAAGCTATTTGAAGATTTGGATAGTCTGGATGGAATAAGAATTGTTGATTCTACGGGGCGTTATCTTCATTATAGTTCCTTTGAAAAAACTGATTTAGTCAGCAGTGATAATACAAAGAAAGTTTACGAGCGCTATAATTCTCTGGTAGATAAATATAATGAACTGGCTTTTGATAAAATTGCACCGGATTCTCAAAATCCTCAGCACAGAATTATATTGGACGAAAATAAAAAAAGACTGGTAATTTCTTTTCCATTATATAGATTTAATGAATATTCAGCTGTTCTTTTTTGTTATTTTAATTTTGATGATATTCAAAAAAAGCTTTCGAGCCTGGATTGTATCTACGGAGAAAGTGTAAGTATTATTGGCGCAGCTGATTATTCAGGTGGAATTGTAGTAGGGCTTCCTCCAAAAAATATAGAAGAATTTAAAGAGCCGCTTATTAATTTCTGGAAAAATCAGCAATCTGGTCAAAGTAAGGACAATGATATTATTCCAGAAAAAATCCTCCAGATTGACAGTGACCGCTATTGGGAAGTTTTGACAAGTAAAAAATCATCTGCTTTAAAAGTGAGTGGAGTTTATACAAGTGATATTTTTGAATTATCTCAAGAAGTAATATTTTTAATTTATCTTGTAATTGCTATTACTTTATTTTTGATTTCCTTCCTTCTTTTTAATATTAAGGGAGATACAATGGCTGAACTTAAGAAGAAGGTTCGCCACATTCAATATGGAGTAATCAAAGAATATCTTGATAATCGCGAAAATGTTGAGTGGGAAAAAGTTGTAAAACAAATCCAGAGTCGTAAAAATGATTTATCAAAAGAGATTATAAAATCTGTTCGTCTTCATTCAAAAAATCGGTCAAAAGAACTTGAAGAATTATTAGATAAGAATTGGGATGATATTTTTGCAGTTCTTCTTCCAAAAACAGAAAATCGTAGTGAAGCTGCAGCTGTTACAAAAGAAGATATTCGTCAGATGCTGGAAGAAGTATTAAAGGAAACAAAATTAAATGTAAATCTCGCAAATGTAAGTCAGCCAGTTATAAAGAAGAAGGCTGAGCCAGTAGAGGAAATAGAAGAGGTCGAAGAAGCAGAGCCAGTAGAAGAAATAGAAGAGGTCGAAGAAGCTGAACCAGTAGAGGAAATTGAAGAAGTCGAAGAAGTTGAGCCTGTAGAAGAAATAGAAGAAGTCGAAGAAGTTGCGCCTGTAGAAGAGATTGAGGAAGTAGAAGAAACTGAACCTGTAGAGGAAATAGAAGAGGTCGAAGAAGCAGAGTCTGTAGAAGAAATAGAAGAAGTCGAAGAAGCTGAACCAGTAGAGGAAATTGAAGAAGTCGAAGAAGCAGAGCCTGTAGAAGAGATTGAAGAAGTCGAAGAAGTTGAGCCAGTAGAGGAAATAGAAGAGGTCGAAGAAGCAGAGCCTGTAGAAGAAATAGAAGAGGTTGAAGAATCAGAGCCTGTAGAGGAAATTGAAGAAGTCGAAGAAGCAGAGCCAGTAGAAGAGATTGAAGATATTGAGGTTGTTGATGATATTGAAGAATTAGAAAAACATACCCCAGATCCATTTATGCTTGCTTCTGTTCTTACTCCACCAATTAATTATGAATTTAAAGAAAGTAACGATTCTTACATAGAAAATGGACTCTTCCCAACAGTTGAAAATCTTACCGCAGATTGTTTACAATTAGGCGATAAATATATATTACCAAATCCAAAGTCTATAGAATCAGTTAAATTTACGTTATATAAACTTCAACAATATAATTCAGAAAATACTCAGGAAAGTGAAAGTCTTGAAGAGCTTAGTGAATTAGAAAGCCTCCCGGAAGATGCAAATCAAGATATGTTTATCACAAATAATTATTTTACAATGACACAGTTTGGAGCAAATAATAATGATGTAACAGATTTGGAAAGTATTAATGCCTCTTCTATAGTAGAAAGGGAAGGTGTTTATTCAATTGCCGAAAATCTTCAGTATTCTGATGTAGAACAAGACTTAGAGTTTAAAAAATTAGTAGATTCTGTTCTTCATTAACCCCTTAATTGAAAATCCCCTAAGCTTTTAATATAATTAAAACATGCAAATTAAATTAAATAATCTTGTTAAAAGATATAAGTCTCCAGATGGATTGTCTACAATTTCAGCTGTTGATGGAATTTCTCTAACAATACCTTCAAATCAAATTTTTGGAATTATTGGAAAAAGTGGAGCCGGCAAATCTTCTCTGGTTCGTCTTATTAGTATGATGGAAGTTCCTGATGAAGGTCAGGTTTTTTATGACGATACAAGAGTTGATAATCTTTCTGAACGTGAATTGATTTTAAAACGCCGTAGAATAGGAATGATTTTCCAAAACTTTAATTTATTCAGTTCTCGTTCTGCAGCTCAAAATATTGCCTACCCAATGGAAATCTGCGGTGTTCCAAAAGAAAAAATAGAAGCCAGAGTTGATGAATTACTCAAAATTGTAGATTTAACAGACAGAAAAGATGCAAGAATCAGTACACTTTCGGGTGGACAAAAGCAGAGAGTTGCAATTGCCCGTGCCCTTGCAAATGAACCGGATGTTCTTTTTTGTGATGAAGCAACTTCGGCTTTGGATCCACAGACAACAAAATCAATTTTGGATTTAATCAGAAAAATTCAGAGTCAGATGAATCTTACTGTTGTAATGATTACTCACCAGATGGAAGTTGTTCGTGATGCATGTTCTCAGGTAGCGGTAATTAACGAAGGTAAAGTGGTTGAACAGGGCTCTGTAGATCAAATCTTCTTAAATCCTGAAAATCCTGTTACAAAAGATTTTATTTCTCATCTTGGTATTAGTCAGCCAAAATCAGATAAAGAAGTTATCCGCTGGTCAGAAGATGGTGGAGCTTATGAACTTTCTTTCCCAAAAGAACAGCAGGGAGCTCCTGTTTTAAGTCATCTTGCTAAAGAATTTGATATTGAATTTAATATTAGGGCAGCTGGTCTACAAACTTTGACAAGTGGAACAGTTGGTAAAATGATTGTTGATTTTTCCGGTAAGTCAGAAGAAGTAGAAAAAGCAATTTCTTATTTGGAGAAAAATCAAATTATAGTTACAAAGGTTCAGGGGTAATAAAAGATGATAGATTTTGCTAGACTTGGAGCAGTTCTTGGCGAAGCCACTGTTCAAACTCTTTTAATGGTTGCTTTATCAACTATTTTCAGTGTAATTCTGGGAGTACCTCTTGGAATTCTTTTATGTACAAGTGATCCTTCAGGTGGATTAAAGCCTTGTAAATTATTAAATCAGATATTGTCTGTTATTATTAACATACTCCGTGCAATTCCATTTGTAATTCTTGTAATTCTTTTATTTCCTTTTACCCGTGTGATTGTTGGCACAGCAATTGGTACTAAGGCTTCTATTGTTCCTCTCACAATTGCCGCCGCCCCTTTTGTAGCCCGCGTAATTGAATCAAGTTTAAAAGAAGTTGATGTTGGCGTTATTCAGGCAGCTAGAGCTATGGGGTCAACAAATAAACAGATAATCTTTAAAGTTTTAATTCCAGAAGCACTTCCTTCTATTGTAAATGGAATTACTCTTACAATTATTAATCTTATTGGTTATTCTGCTATGGCCGGAACAGTTGGTGGTGGTGGTCTTGGTGATGTTGCAATTCGTTATGGATATCAGCGTTACCGTGTTGAATATATGATTTCTTCGGTTGTTATTATTTTGATTCTTGTTGAAGTAATTCAGCTTTTAGGAACTTACATTTCTAATAAGATGCTTGCAAAACGTTAGTTTGTAATAAAGATTTAATTCTAATACGTCGAGTCAAGGCACGCGTACGCTTAAAGCCTTGACTTCGCCGTTTTTAGGGTTTGTAATAAACCCTAAATAAAAAAGCCTGTATAATATTTAAGAGAAAGATTCCTCAAATATTAAACAGGCTTTTTGTTTATTAAATAATTATAAAGATTGTTCTATTGTAAATATTGCTGCATTAACTGAGCAAATAAATAAATCTTTTTGTAGATATCAACACAGAATTCTTTCATTGGAATTTCAATAAATTTTTCAAGTTCTTTCCAGTTGGCTACAAGAACAGGTTTTGGAAGACTGTAATCTTCAACAAGTTGTTTAATTGTTTTTCCAATTGTAATAAGGTTTTGTGTAGAGGTGTAAAGGAAATTCTTTGCATTGTCATTTGCATCACTTACAACTCTGTTTATGATATTTTCTGCTCCCTGATCATGGGCTGTTTTTGGAAGAAGAGTTTTAATTTTCATTCCTAAAGCACCATCTTCGGCAAGAGATTCATCAAAAATTGTAATTTCTTCCGAGGCTTTTAATAATTCCTGATAAGCGTTTGACATAGGAGCCGAGAGGGCAGCATCCCACTGACCCCGAATAACAACTACATCATATAATTCACGGATTTCTTTTTTAACGTGTTCAACAATAAAGGTCTTAAGGTAATTTAATGCTTCTGTATATTCAAAGGTATCAAGATTTTTCTTTTCAAGGTTTGCATTGAAAGAAGAAA
>CAMGTC010000143.1 GCA_946061765.1 uncultured Treponema sp. | reverse complement strand
ATAAGTCCCTTAATTTGGGGTGTATTTCTTGCAAAAGTCATTCTTGCTTTATTAGATACACCATTTTTCTATCTATTAACTAGAAAATCAACCTCCAAGGAAACTAAGACATATGCAAAGGATTCAGAATAAAACTGGAGTTATCATTGCAACATCATTAAACAGAATAGATCTCCTTTTTTCTCGTGCAGTAAAATCTGTTTTAGAACAAAACTATAAACCCGATTATCTTCTGATTGTTGATGACAATAGTGATGAAAAAATCAGTGAAGAAATAGAGAAAACCATTATTCTTCTTAAAGAAAAGGAAACTTTTACACAAGTATTCTATTCAAAAAACCTCCGTACTAAGGGAATGAGTGGGACAGGGGCCTGGAATACAGGATTTGATTTCTATAAATCAATTATGAATGAATCAGATTATGTGGCAATTCTAGATGATGACGATAGTTGGGAACCTGAGTACTTAGAATTATGCGCATTTTGTATAGAGAATGAAAAACCTGATCAGATTATTGGTTTTATAAAAAGAACTGATTGTTATGAAGCCAATATTTTTACTTCTCAAGAACTATGTATAGAGAAGTTTCTTACGGGAAATCCTGGTGTTCAAGGTAGCAATATGTTCTTCAGATTATCAACCATTATTCAAAGTTGTGGGTTTGATGAGACACTAGCAAGTTGTACCGATAGAGACTTTATGTTGAACATCTTAATTAATTGTAAAAATCACAAAGTCAGTTTCTTGAATAAAGTTCTAGTAAATCATTTTGCAGCGCCTGGTTCAGTTACTTATGATCCTAAAAAAAAGATACCTGGTTTGGATAGTTTCTATAAGAAATATATTGATTACTATTCCTGGAACACTTTGAATGCAAGTCTCTGTAGAGCAGAAAAACTTTTTAATTATCCTAATGGTAACAATATAAGAAAACTTTGGAAGCTTGTACACGAGAAGGCTCAGAATAAAAAACTTGTGATTGGTGTTGCAATTCATAATAGCAGAATCTCAATCAGAAAGGCCATTGAATCCATATTACAACAAAAAATGGTTAAACAAGAAATATGGATTTTTCTCTGTGATGATGATTCTTGTGATGATTGGAAAAATGAAATTAAGGATTATCTTGAGGATGAAAGAATTATTTACTGGAAGGTGAATTTTCATAATGTTTCTAAAGTGCGGAATTTTATTAGCGACTTTATAAAAACATACTATGGAAATATTTCCTTAATTGGAAGACTGGATTCTGATGATGAATTTGCATCGGACGATGTTCTTTTTAGAATTGAAAAGATTCATGAAGAAACACAATCTGACTTCATAATCGCGGGCAATTATCTGAAACTTAATAATAAGATTTTGGACAAAGTAAATAATCCTTCAAATTTGCTGCTAAATCATGATTATCTTCTGAATCGTCTGAAAGAAATGGCAGATGGTACTGCTGAAAATGAACTTCCTTCCTGCAATTTATTTATGACTCCAGAAAACATCCGTTATTATCCTGATATAAAAAGTGCTGAAGATCATTTCGTAGTAGCCCGGATATTATGGAACAGGGAGAATTTGAATGTTGTTATTGCAGAAAACCTCCTCCTAACCATCTATAGCTTAAACGGTTCAGTTACAAGTGAAAACAAAACTGAGAATAATTATATCTATGCAAGAAAAGCACTATATGAAGAGATAAAGAATTATGATAGATGAATCAAGAAAAGCAAAAGCATATGAAATTTTGATAAATAACGGTTTTACAAATCTAAAATTTCTCGGCCAGGGGTTTGAAGGAATTGTATATACAGATGGAGTATGGGTCTATAAAGTGATAGTTCCTTTCTTTGACGGAAAAGGAGACAAGTGGGGAACTCTGAATCACCTCTATTTTTTTATGAGAGAATCCTCGGAACACTATAAATCTTTCTACAAAATTGAAGAATTAATTGAAACAAAGGAGGGTATTCTAATTGAAAAATATCCTTATGAATCATCAGAAAAAGTTGAAACCTTCTCCGAGACGGATGGGATTCAATTACTTACAGAATGCTGGCAGAAAAAAGTATTAATTCTTGATTGTAAAAAAGATAATTTTATTCGTGTTAATGGTGTTCTAAAATTGATTGATATGGATGCCTGTACATATTACAGTGATAGCCTTTTTCTCAATGTATGTGCAAGAATGTACATTTTTATTAATTATCCAAATCATCCGAATATTAAAAAATTACAAAGGAGTGCAATAAATAATTTTAATTTGCCGGAACTGGAGAAATTAAGGGAATTTGTAAATAGAGTTTTTGCAAACATCATCTATCAGGAATCAAAGGAATTTACTGAAAAAATCACTATCAGGCAAAAATCAGAACTCCTGTATGAACAGTATGATATGGAAAATCTTCCAAACCTTGAAAGACTCTTCTATTCTAAACTTAAGGAAGATTTATATCTTAGTGATATTCAGCTTGGAAAAATATCTCTTTCTGAAAATAACACTTTTGTTCCAGAAAAAATCTTGATTGGATACAGAAAAATTAAAGAATATCGTTCTAAAATTTCATTGCTGATAAAAACTTGTGCAATGGATGTAGAAACAATCGAACAGAACATTAAACATATCGTTCGTCAGTTATGTTGTCCCAAACGATTTTTTGAAATTCTTGTGTCGCTTGATTCTAAAAAGAAGGATTTTCTTCGTCAGTATACTGCAAACTCCGATTATGAAAAAGTAAAAGAAATCTTATTACGACTTCAAAAAGAAAAAGTTATTGATCGAATTATATTTTTTGATGACTTGTTTGCAGAGAAAGTGAATAAAGATTGGTTCAACCTTTCAACAACACAAACACATTCTTCTAAAAATGTTCCTGTTGCTTCCCAGCTTTATGCTTTTGAACAGTGCAATGGAGACTACATTTTTCAGATGGATAGCGATGTAATGATTTGCCGCAAAGATATAAATCATAATTTTCTGGAAGATATGATATCAGAAATTGAGAAAAATCCGTCTGTGATTTCTGTTGGATTCAATATCAATAATGCTGAAAGTAAGCCGTATTTTGGTTTTGAAAACGGGGGTTTTGTCCCTGAAGTTAGAATGGGACTTTTTGATAAAAAAAGATTTTTTGCCTTAAGGCCCCTGCCGAATGAACTTAATGAAAACGGAAGACTAAAGCTTACCTGGTATCGTTCTATGGAACAACACCAGAAAAATACAGGTTTCTGTTCAATTCGTGGAGGCGATAACCGAACTTTCTTTGTACACCCTCAAAATTACAGAAAAACCAGAGTTTATTCCTGGATGAACATTCTGGACAGGGTAGAACAGAATCAGTTACCGGAATGTCAGCTTAATCATTTTGACTGCGAAGGTTCTTTCTACGACTGGTGTGGACCAAAGCGAAATGAAGAAATGATTATAATATCTTGTTTCAGAAATATATCTCCAGATAGATTTTTACGGTTCTGGTGCTCATTAATGAATCAGTCTTATCAGAAATTCTCTTTGATTCTCTATGATGATTATTCTGATAACGGCACTTCTATTTTGATTCAGAAAATAATTGAACCATACAAAGATAGAATCACATATATAAAAGGCAGAAACTGGCTTCCAAAATTGCAGTGTGAATATCTGATATTGCATAATATTTGTACAAATCCTGAATCAATTATTGTCTGTGTTGATACAGATGATGCACTTATAGGACAGAATGCGCTCCTTGATATTCAGAAAAAATATGAAATGTGGGGAGTCGACTGTACATGTGGCCGTGTTCATCAAACATATCGTATTCAGCCGGAATATCGTTATCCTGTAGACTTTCTTAATCCTCGTGAAAGGGGAGGAAATGTCTGGCAGCATACAAAGACTTTTAAGAAATACCTGTTTACTTCAATTCCATTAAATTATTTTCTAAAAGAAAGCTTTTCATCCAAAATTTCAGAACGGAGCTGGTATGAAAAATGTGACGACTTTGCAATGATGATTCCGATTGTAGAAATGAGCAAATCTCCATATCAGATGGATTTTATAAATTATTACTATGAACGGGACTATGATAAGCGGGATATGGATAGAGAATTAAAGAACGAATGTATCGGGAGTATTCTTTCCAAGCAAAAACTCTCTCAAGAGAATGTTGTAAAAGGAAGAATTGATTTTTTTCCTGATATGAAATGCATAGAAATTGATATAACTTTTGAATGTAATCTGAACTGCAAAGGCTGTAACCGTTCCTGTGGAGAAGCGCCATCAAAAGAAAAAATGTCTGTTCAGGATATCAGAAAGTTTGTCCAGGACAGCATTGAAAATGGAATTAAATGGAAAGTAATAAGTATTCTTGGAGGCGAACCAACACTTCATCCTGATTTTAATGAAATAATTGGAATCATACAAAAAGAATATGCTGATGTTTATAATCATGATGTAAAGATTAAAGTGGTTTCAAATGGTCTTACGGAACAAAGCAGAAATAAGTGCGACAAAGCCGAAAATCTATATCAAAATGTAGAAATTGACCGCAATTCATACAAGAAGAATAATAAAGTTGAATATTTTACAGCCTTTAATGATGCTCCTTGTGATGATTTAAAATTCAAAGATGCTGACTATTCTAAAGCCTGTTGGGTAGCACAATATTGCGGATTAGGTCTCAATAAAAACGGATATTATGGTTGTGCAGTGTGCGGAGGAATTGATCGTATTTTGGGTGGAAAGAAAGGCTATCATTCTTTATCAGAACTTTCAAAAGAAAATGTTAAAAAACAATTTTCGGAATTCTGCAAATTCTGTGGGAATTTTAAGTCTTATGATTCAAACAGAGGAAACTTTATTCCAAGAGCCGAAAAAGAACCTTTTAGGGAAATAATTAGTCCTGTCTGGCAAGATTTATATAAAAACTATAATGAGAATAGGGGAAACGAAAAATGAACGAAAAAAAGTTTTGTCTTGTCACTGGTGGAGCAGGTTTTATAGGAAGTAACTTATGCAAATTATTGCTTTCTCAGAATAAACACGTAATCTGTATGGACAATCTATCTTCCGGTAAAAAAGAAAATATTAGTGAACTCTTAGAAAATCGTGATTTTGAATTTGTATATCAAGATGTTTCCATCCCTTATGAGTGTTACGCAGATTTAATTTTTAATCTGGCTTGTACGGCTTCTCCAAAGTTTTATCAGAAAAATCCAATAGAAACCATGAAATCAAATGTTCTAGGGGCAATAAATGTATTGAATATTGCGGAAAAAAATAATTGCCGAATTTTTCACGCCTCAACATCTGAGGTCTATGGAGATCCAAAAGAGTTTCCGCAAAAAGAAACTTATTTGGGAAATGTAAATCCAAATGGAGTTCGTTCTTGTTATGATGAAGGAAAACGAGCTGCAGAATCAATTTTTATGGATTATTACAGAACGCGTTGTATAAAAATTAAAATCGCACGAATTTTCAATGTGTATGGACCTAAAATGCGTAGTGATGACGGGAGATTAATAAGTAATTTAGTAATTCAGGCACTAAAAAATCAGCCTATGACAATCTATGGTGACGGAAGTCAAACTAGAAGCTTATGTTATATCGATGACTTATTAGATGGTATTTTAAAATTAATGGATACTCCTGATGACGTGACCGGCCCTGTTAATCTTGGAAATCCAGATGAAAGGAGTGTTCTTGAAATTGCAGGTATCATAAAGGATATTACTCAAAGTAAATCACCAATTGAATTTAGACCTTTGCCACAGGATGATCCAAAACGAAGGTGCCCGGACATTAGTTTGGCAAGCAGTATTTTAAACTGGAAACCCAATGTTGATTTACGAACAGGTATAGCAAAAACTGTTGATTATTATCGAATAGAACTCTGCTAATGTCACCTTTTAAGTAAAATATTTCGAAACTTCCATCCAGATTTCCATAGAATTCAATTTTCTCTTGTTTCCTTCACTGTATGAATAACATGAGTAATTGCACCGGTAATAATAGTATTTTCCAGAGTTTTCTTTATATTAAAGACTCTGGAAGCTGAAGGTTTGATTGTAGGGACTGGAGAGAACAAGAACAGAACTTATTCATTAAAAAGATAAAGTCAGTCGATTGTTGAAACAATCTTCTTGACTTTTTATGGGAGACAAAAAAAATGAAACTTTTAATCGTAATCGACATGCAGAATGATTTTATAGACGGTTCTCTTGGAACAAAAGAAGCAGTTGCAATTGTCCTGAAGTTGCAAAGAAAATAGGTGATACAATTACTTTTACTTATGACTTTGGCGACGACTGGACTTTCCCTATCCGCCTTGAAGAAATCATTGACGATGAAGTATACGAAGAAGCCTCTCCGCTGGTTCTTGATGGCGAAGGACTTGGAATAATTGAAGATGTTGGTGGGGTTGGAGCAATGTCAGACTGTGTTAAGGCTTTTGAAAAAAAGTCAGGTGAAGATTATGAAAGTTATTCTGAATGGCTTGGAATAAAAGATCTGGACATTACTTACTTTAATAAAAACGCTGTAAACAAATCTCTTAAGAAAGAAATAAAAGCGATTGATAAAGCATACAAGACTATGGAGTAGACAATTATCAGAAAATGAAAATTACTTATGTAATTCAAAAATCCCGACGACGCTCAATTTCTGTCAGTGTGATGACAGACAACCGTGTTCTCGTAAAAGCTCCTTATGGAACAACAGAACGCACGGTGCAGGAATTTCTTCTTTCTAAAAAGGACTGGATTACAAAGCATCTGGAAAAACAGAATAGGGAAGAGGAAAAAGCAGAGTCGCTGGGACTTCTTTCTGCAGATGAAATTAAACAGATAAAAAAGCTGGCCCGAAGGGTAATTCCGCAGAGGGTAGAATATTGGGCAAATAAAATTGGAGTGACTTATGGTCGTATTGCAATCAGACTTCAGTCTTCCAGATGGGGGAGTTGCGTTCAGAACGGTAATTTGAATTTCAACTGCCTTCTGGTGCTGATGCCGCCAGAAATTATGGATTGTGTAGTTGTGCACGAACTCTGTCACCGCCGGCACATGAATCACTCAAAAGACTTTTATGCAGAAATTGACCGGGTGTTCCCTGATTATAAACGCTGTAATAAATGGCTGAAAGACAACGGCGGAGTTTATTTAAAAAGAGTGTCGCTCGTTGGCACTACAGTGTGATAATATGTAGGGTAGTGAGACAAAGATGAAAAAGACACTTATTTTGATTTCAATATTTATGATAATGCTTGTCAGCTGCTCTGGGAAAAAACTTATTGCACTGGCAAATGATATTTATGATGCAGGAGGTGCACCAATGAC
>CAMGTC010000142.1 GCA_946061765.1 uncultured Treponema sp. | reverse complement strand
AGGATAAAATGGACTCTGACCATAAAAAAGGTTTGAGTAGTTAGTATTCAGGTAATTACAATCAATGGAAAAAGAATTTGCTCTAAAAATATTTGAAGGTTTTTCAATTCAACGTTGGAATGATATGATTCGTCCTTTTGATTTTGTTGAAATGGATAAAGCCGGAGAAAAAATGTTTCTTGCATATATAATTGGCAAGCATGAAGAAAAAAAAGGTAAAAAAATCAACTGGACATGGATGATTTATGCTTCTCTTTTTGATCTTTTGAATAAGATTGCCCTCTGTGATATAAAAGCTCCTGTTCAAAAAATGTTAAGAGAAGAATTTCCTGAGGAATTTTTGCGCCTTAATGAATGGATTTTAAATCAATACAAACTTTTAATAAAAGATAAAGATTTATTTTCAAAATTCACAATTTATATAGGACAAAAATCCGGTTCTTTTAAAATTCCAGAAGATTTAGAAGATACAATTCATGTATATAATGCAGCCCACAAGTATTCTACAATACGTGAATTGGAAATGCTTATTCCGGTGAATGAAAAAGAAAGAGTTGACTGCATAAATTCAGAATTACAGGCAGATATCCAGCCTTATCTTGATTTGGAATGTCTCCAGAAATTAATGACTCATCAAAAAGAATTTTATTTTCTGTTAAAAATTGAACAGTTGCGTTTTCAGACCAGATGGAATCAAACTCCAAGAGTTCCTGGTACTTCTGTTTTGGGCCATTGCTTTTATGTTGCAATTATGACTTTACTTTTAGGCCGTGAATCTAATTCAAATATGTGCGCTGAAAGAATCATAAATAATTATTTTAGTGCCTTATTTCATGATTTACCAGAATCTGTAACAAGAGATATTATTTCTCCAGTAAAACAGGCTACTGATGATCTTCCTGGAATTGTAAAGAAAATTGAAGAGGAAATTGTAAGTAAAGAATTAATTCCATTAATGGACGACTCTTATCTTAATGAAATTCTTTATTATACCAATGAAGAATTTGCAAATAGAATTATGGTTGATGGTAAATGTAAGATTGTTTCCTGGGAAGATTTAAACGGAAAATATAATTCAAAAGAATATAATCCAGTTGATGGAAAATTAGTTAGAATTTGTGACCATTTTAGTGCCCTTATGGAAGCTGATATTTCTATAAAACATGGAATTACTTCTTCCCACTTAACTGGTGGTAGAGAAGGACTTCTTTCTCAATACAAAGAAAATGAAATAATTAATGGAATAAATGTAAATAAATTCTTCAACAGTGTTGTCTAATATGCCGATACTATATTTATGAAGAAGTTGTGTTTATTTATTTTATTAGCTGCAATATCATTTTCATATAGCTTTGCAGATACCACTTATGTTGTACAAAAAGGTGATACCCTTTATTCACTTAGTAAAAAATTCCAGTTAACTGTAGGGGAATTAAGGGCTGCAAATAATTTATCAGAAAGTGATGTAATTAAAGTTGGACAGAAAATTACTATTCCAGAAGCTGATATCGGAACCGCTGCAGCTTTATCTTCAACAAATTCAAAATCAATTTCTAACAGCACAAAAACAAAAGTTTATACTGTTCAAAAAGGTGATACCTTATACAGTCTTGCAAGAAAAAATAATATTTCTGTTGCTGATTTAATGGTACTGAATAATTTTGATTCTTCTAAAGTAATTAAGATTGGAGAAAAAATTAAAATACCAGACCTTACTGTTACACCTGCAAAGACTACTGTTGCTAATGCTAGTAACAACACTACATCTGCAAATTCAAATAAATCAGTTTCAGAAAAAATTCCTGATACAAGAAATTATGGAAATACGATAACTGCTGATTCAAATACAATCTGGCCAGTAAAAAATCCAAAGGTTACTCAGATTAAGGGTAAAGTTTCTGGAGTTCAACTTTCGGCTACAAAAAATGAAAGTGTAAATTGTATTCATGAAGGAACAGTAATGTATGTTGGAGTTTACCGTGGATTTGGTCAAGTTGTTTTTGTTCAATCTAAAACAGGATTAATTTATGCTTATACAGGACTTGGTTCAGTTGATGTAAATAAAGGTGATTATCTTGTTTCAAATACAAAAATTGGTACCGCTGGTCTTGATTCGATTACTGGAAAGTCACAAATTACATTTATGGTTTTTCAGAATGGACAGCCAATAGATCCTTCAAAAGCACCACGAAATTAAAGATTCACTAAAATTTTAAATAATTCCATGCAGGTATTTGCATCATCAAAGGCTCTGTGAGAAGAGCCTTTATTTATTTTAAAATAATCAGCAAGATAATCTAATTTATGTTTTTCTAATTTTGGAAGTTTAAAATATGAGTATTGGAGCGTGTCTATTGTTGGATTTTTAGTTGCTCTTAGATTCATTTTTTCGCACTCATAATTAAGAAAATTTAGATCAAATTGGGCATTGTGAGCTATTAAGATACTTCCTTTTATCATTTGAATAAATTCTGGAAGGTATTCTTCTATTTTTGGAGCTTTTAAAAGCATTTGATTTGATATGTGAGTTAGATTTTCTACTTCTGTTGAAATTGGAAGGCCTGGGTTAAATAAATGCTGATATGATTGAATTATACCCTTATTATTGAATTTAATAGCCCCAATTTCAATAATTCTGCCCTTACTTGGGGAAAGGCTGCTTGTTTCTGTATCAAAAGAAGTTAAGACTGCACCTTTTTTATACAAAAGATGCAGTCTTTTAAAATCTTTTAGGATTTTATTTGGATGCTGCATCAATAATCTTCTGGATATCTGCTGCAATTCCGTCGCAGAGTTTTCCAGCTTTTACTTTTGCTTCAGCGAACCATTTATCGCTTCCATCTCCAGCTGGTACCATTGAATTGATGTAGAATTTAATTTTTGGTTCAGTTCCTGATGGTCTGGCACTTACAATAGTTCCACTTTCAAGATAGAACTGAAGTACATTTGATTTAGGTAAATCAGGATCATTCATGATGTCTCTAACTTTTAATACTTTTTCTCCACCAAGACTTGCAGGTGGATTAGCTCTCATAGATGCCATCATATTTGCCATTGTCTGAACACCAGACTGTCCTGGGAAGTTCTGAGAAATAGCACGATCTTCAAAATAACCATATTCTTTGTACATATCATCAAGGTGTTCCAAAAGGCTCTTACCTTGTGATCTCCAGTAAAGAATCATTTCTGCACACATTGCTGCTGCCGAAACTCCGTCTTTATCCATAACTTCAGTTTCAACTTTATATCCGTAACTTTCTTCAAGTCCAAATACATAATTATGGCTTCCATCTGCTTCAAATTTGGCTTCTATAGCAGCAATCCACTTGAAACCTGTTAAACATTCCATCATTGTTACACCATATTTTTTACAGATATAATCGCCAAATGGAGATGTAACAATAGAACGAATAATTGCAGGATTTGCAGGCATTTTATTAAATTCTTTTCTAGAAAGAAGAACATAGTCCATTAATAAAGCACCCATCTGGTTTCCACTCAAAAGAACCCAATTTCCATCTTTGTCTGGGAATGCTGTTCCAAAACGGTCAGCGTCAGGGTCTGTAGCCATTAAACCATCTGCCTTTTCTTTCTTTGCAAGTTCAACAGCAAGCTTAAGAGCAGGTTTTTCTTCTGGATTTGGTTTTTCTACTGTTGGGAAGTTTCCATCTGGTTCTCTCTGTTCTGGAACTGTAATTACCTTCAATCCCAAATCTCCAAGAACTTTTTCTACGTGCATACCGCCAGTTCCATGGAGTGGAGTATAAACAATTCTTACGTCTTTAGCTTTTGCTTTGATTAAATCAGGGCGGAAAAGCTGTGCCTTACACATATTCCAGAATTTTTCATCAATTTCTTTATCAATAATTACAAGTTTTTCTGTTGAAATTGCTTCAACTCTTGTCATTGTTTTGATAGAAGTTACTTTATTTACTTCTTCAATAATTCCAACATCATGTGGTTCAATAACCTGAGCACCATCTGACCAATAAGCCTTGTATCCATTGTACATTCTTGGATTATGAGAAGCTGTAACTACAACACCAGTTTTAGCTCCTAATTGACGAATAGCATAAGAAAGTTCAGGAGTAGGGCGTAAACTGCTAAATAAATAAGCTTTGATTCCATTTGCAGCAAAAATTAAGGCTGTTGCTTCGGCAAAAACATCAGAATTAAGACGACTATCATAAGCTACAACTGCGCTTAAAGTTCCATCTTTAGCTTCTTTAGGGAAAGCTTTTAAAACATAATTTGCAAGCCCCTGTGTTGCTTTATTAATTTCAAGAGTGTTCATACGGTTTGTACCGCCACCCATGATTCCTCTTAGACCGCCTGTACCGAATTCAAGTGTTCGATAGAATCTGTCTTCAAGCTCTGTGTAATCTTCTTTTGCAATTAAATCTTCAATTTCTTTACTGAAGCGTTCATCTTTTTCTTCTTCGATGTAAGCTTTAGCTCTTTTTAAGATTTCAGACTTGTCCATTTATTACTCCTTCAATTATTTATATATACGGATTGTATTGTTACTTAATATTAACTGTCATTATATAAGATTTAATTGGAATGATAAAGTATTTGTAAGGGTGACTTTAATTTGAATCTGCCCTTAATAACATATCACTTTCCCAGGCCAGTAATTCTTTTTCCATCTGTGGATTATCACCTTTTACATCGCACATAATTCTAAAAACTGGTTCTGTTCCACTTCCTCTCATCCAAATGAAGGCCAGAGGATCACCTTTAAAATCTTTAAAAAGAACCTTTAATCCCCCCTTTTCAGAAAGAGAAAAATCTAAAACATCTTTACTTTCTTTAGTCCCTTTTGTGATTATTGCTTCCCAGGAGCAGATTCCATATTTTTCAACCAGCTCAGCTCTTTTTTTATCCCAGTCTGCAACAAATATCTTCTGAAACTTTGCCTTTAATTCCGAATGATTTGGATTTTTTATGTGAAGAACTGCGCGGCTTTCGCTAACTCCAGTTGTTGTATATTTAGGAAGAGAGTTAATTACATCACTTAAAGTAAAATCTTCTTTGTATTCAAGATCTGATTTTTTACACCAGATATGATAAAGTCCATCCTTATTTTCATCACGAATTAAAAGCAGTTTTAAAAGTGCAAAAATTGTATTTAATGGATCTCTTACAGCAGAAGGATATGTTATTGTTCCTCCATTTGAACCTTCACCCAAAATTCTGATTGCATAACCTTCTTCCCTGTGTTCTCTTGCACAATTTACAACATTTGCTTCGCCAACTTCGGCTCTAAATAATTTGGCACCCAGCCTTTGAGTAATTTCATCAATTCTCATAGAAGTAGGACAATTTACACAAACCGCCTTATTTTCTTCAGGATTTTTCCAAATTGAATAGGTAAGTTCTGCAAGAACAGAAAGACTAAATACTTCCTGGGCTTTTAATATAACTGCCTTTTTTTCTTTTTCATCCCAGTAAACAATATTTCCTCTGTCTCCGTCACAATCCGGCATATATCCCAAAAGAGCATCTGTTTTGCCCTGAGCCTGAAGTTCTTCCATGAATTTAGCAACATGAACTAGATTTTCTGCTTCTGGAATAATTTCATGCTCTATTTGTCCGGGCTGATCATTCATGGAATAAAAATTTATTCCAAGATTTTTAAAATATCCTTTATCAATTGATATTGTACGGGCAGAACCGTTAAAGTCGCAGACAACTCCAATTTTTTTATTTTCTATACCTTTTTTAAGGCTTGCAAAGATTCTATTTTGTTTTTCTTTATCTTCAAAATCTGTTATTGAAAGATTGATAAAATCATAATAGGCCTTTATTGCATTATGTTTTGAACTTGCCATTTCTTCAAGAACTCTTTTATATTCCAGGCTTGAAGTGTTATCAACAAGATATTTTATTTCGGCAAGATAATTATCATCAGCAATTTTTTTCTTAAAATCCTCTGTGACTATTTTATTTTCTGCAGCATTTAAAACTCCACCGTCGTTTAAGCCAAATTTTAGACCATTGTGTCCAATAGGATTATGACTTGCCGAGATATAAATAAAACCATCTAATTTTTTTGCATAGGCCATAATTTCTGGAGCAGCTGTAATTCCAATAAATTGAATTATTGCTTTTTTACCCAAAAGTAATTTTATTACAGCTTCTGCAATTTTAGGCCCGGTAGGTCTTGCATCCATTCCCACAGCAATTACTGGGTTTTCGATATCTAACTTTGTATAAATATATTCAATAAATGAGTCTGCTGCTGCAATTGAAAGATTATAGTCATCATCTGTTATTTGACAGGTTGGGTCTTGTTCATCACCAGATGCAGCAAAGACTTTTCGCCAACCCGAGGCCGATAAAATCATATTTGTTTTCAATTTATAAAACTCCCGTAAGTTTATTTGTTTGTTAAAAATTTTAACTAGAGAATTTTTTTTTTTATAATTTATTAATATATTGTTAAATTATAGTTGATTTGACGAGATTTGTTTAAGAAATCTGTAACAATCAAGTTTAAACTAGTTTTACCAGGAGAAAGCATTACTTCTCCAATTAATTGAAGTTTTTCGTTTGGATAAACTTCTTCAGATATATACTTTCTTTTTTTTCCTATTACGCAAATTTTACCGTTTTCTTCAACAAGAATATTATAATTAATCTGATCGTATTCAATTCCATTTACAAGAACTGTAGTTTTATAAGGAACCGCTACAGGATTTCTTTTTCTGTAAATTTTATAAATACCAGTAGGAAATGTTTTTTTATCATTTAAGCTAAAAAACTCATTCTTTTTATTTCTTAAAGTAATATCACTTAATGTTAATGGAAGTTCGCTATCCAAATGAGATAAC
This sequence comes from uncultured Treponema sp., assembly GCA_946061765.1. GTDB lineage: Bacteria > Spirochaetota > Spirochaetia > Treponematales > Treponemataceae > Treponema_D. The sequence goes on along the minus strand of CAMGTC010000142.1, from coordinate 494 downwards.
ATGATTTTTGGATTAATAGCTGAAGAATTTTTTATATCTATAATTTGAAATTCCAGAGTAGAAAGACCTTCCTGCCAGCCAGAATTTCCACTTTCACCCAAATGCTGGCCTTTTTCTACAGCATAATCATTTTCGCTACTGATGTAGAGTTTTTCTTTATCAATATTTCCATAAACCGAAAGCAGATTATCTTCATGAGCAACAATTACAGCGGTTCCTAAAGTTGAAGGAAAAAAGTTTGTATCATCTGAATAATCTTGAATTACAGCAAGAATAGTGCCGTTTTCCGAGATTTTAACTTGTTCTGTAGTATTAAAAATTAAGGAGCTGGAGATGTGTCCTGAAATATTTTGACCAAAATCCGATTTATAAAAATCTTCTGAAAGTTCTTCAATAGGCCAGTCAAAAGCAAAAAGACAATTTAATAAGAAGAAATTTAATACAATAAAAAATATTTTTTTCATAAATCTTTAGATTCCTTATTTTATGCTAAG
>CAMGTC010000141.1 GCA_946061765.1 uncultured Treponema sp. | reverse complement strand
CTAAAATTAGAATAATTACTTCTACTGGCATAATTAAAAATGAGAGTATAAATTATTACAAGGACCCAGTCTTTACATTTACAGTTGAATCAAGTCAAAAAAGTGATATCAAAAAAATCATAATCTACGATAGAGCAGATTATACATATAGAGAATATCCATCTAAAGATTTTGTGCTGACTAAACCAACAACATTAAATGGTCCATATGTCTATACTTGTAAAATTGATTCATTCTTTGAAAAATTAAGTAATAGTAATCTTTATGTAATTGTTTCTAATGAATATTCTAATTCTAGTGCTATAACATTGGATTATAATGATGTTAATATATATACGGAAGATAAAGATTCTCCTGATGTAAGTTCTGCAGTAATTTCAACTGTAAGTACAGAAAAAACATATTATGATTCAAATTCTGGAACAGTTTATTTCAACAGTTCACAAGAAACTATTACTCTTAATGTAACTGGGGTTACAGATTCTGCTGTCGGCTACTCCAATTGTTCTATTGGAACAGAAGCTGTAATGCCTGAATCTGAAGAAACAGCAATTTCAATTACTAATCCAGATACAACAAAATCTTATAAAGTTTACGCATGGGATAAACTTGGAAATTATAGTGAAGTAAAAACAATTAATTTTGTAGAAGATGGAAGTGTTGCTGCTATTACCGGCATGACTCTTTCAAGTACAGATGACAGTAGTGACTTCTATTATAATTCAGATAATAAAGAATTATTCTGGAAGAATACTCCATCAATTAAATTCACAGCTTCTCATGCAGATTCTGAAACTGATATTGATTACTATTACTACAACGAAGATAATGAAGCAAATCGCTCTGCAACTGGAGAATTTACAATTATTCCTTCAGATTCTGTACCTGAATACAACTTCTATGCTGTTGATAGAGTAGGTAACGTAAGTACAGCTTATACAATTACTTCTGTAAAAGATACAACCTCACCAGCAATGCCAGAAGTTAAATTTGGAGCTGTCGAAAATATTTATCCTGCAATTGAAAGTACTTCTACAAGTGTAACTGCAAATCAAGAATATGTTATTAATTATTCAACATATGCAACTGATGGTCTTACAATTACAGTAACTTCAAGTGATGGTGGTTCTGGACTTAAATCTATTACAATTTCTTCTGAAAAAGATAAAGAAGGAAATGAGTTAGTAGAGAAGACATCTTCAATTGCTTCTACATCAAATACTGATACAAGTTTTACTCTTAAGCCAACAGTTTATACAGTATATACTGTAACCGCTCTGGATGAAGTTAATAATGCAAATTCAGTTGATATTATTATTAACCCAGATAAACAGGGACCTCAGCCAAGCGGAACAAGTTCTACTGCTCCAAATTACGGAGGAGGAACAGTACCTATGTATGATTCTGATGGCGATGGCTCTGCAGAAGCTGTTGTTTCAGTAAGTGATGGTTCTTATACAGCTACTCCTGCAATTAGCCAAGTCTATGGTTCTGGATTAGCAGGTGGTTCAGAATTTATTACCAACTTTTATGATAAAGGCTTACAATTAAAAGTACCTATTGCAAGTGAAGATATTGTGGCCTTTGGTCTTGTTACTGGCCCATCATCTTCAGAAGATCCAGCTCAACCTGAAGTATGGACATCAATTTCAGCTAGTAATTATTCTGGAGGTATATTAACTGTTACTGTTCCAGAAATAACAGATGAATATTCATTTATCTTCCTTTGGATGAAAGATAGAGTAAATAATATGTCTGTATTCAATCTCGGAAGTCCTTCTGATTTCGGGATTAACTGGTGGATGCAAAATAAACCTTCAACTGGTTCTGTATCATATTCTGTTAATGCTGGCAATTTTGCAAAGAATAGTAACAAAGCTGAAGCTACAGTTACAGTAACTATTTCAGGACTTTCTGCTTCTGGTGCAATTAATACAATTAATTTCTCTGATTTTATTAGTACTAAAACTTACAAAGATGAAAATAGTGAGGAAAAAAGTGCTGCTTTAGAGTGGGCTATTTCTTCCATTAATTTTGAAACTAATAATGGAACTTATACAGTTGATTCAACAAATGCAAAACTAGATGTTGTAAATACTGATAATACTGCAACAATATTATTCCGGGATGCAAATGGAAGTCCTCACCCATATCTTCATACAAAAGGAATTGTTACTGTTAATTTGACTTGTACAAGTACGGATACTAATTTAATAAATCCAACTCAATCTGCTCCTGAGCCAAAAGTAGAATCTATTATGGATTTTGGAGGTGGTAATGTTACCGCTAATACTGTAAGTGGAAAAATAGGTAATGTAATTGCAAGAGGTCTTTCAAGAATTACTTCAAAGGTAAGAAGAACAGTTGGCTTTACAAGTAAAACTAGAGTAGAAAAAGCAAGTTCTAACAAGGCAGTAAGTTCAGAAAAACAAAAGTCTCCTGTAGAGGTTGAAGAAATTCATGAGATTCCAACTTCGGCTATCCAAAATATCCCTGAATTCCAGTCAGAAGATATTGAAGCACAGTTGAATAGAAGTTTCCAGGCAGGAACTATTGATTTGGACAAAATTGTCACAAAAGATAACCAGAGTTCACAAGATAATCTAAAAAAGAACCATGGTTCTATTCAAAATGTTGCACCTTTGTTCGTAGATGATGCTAATAATAGTGCTAAACCCGAAAATAGAGTAAATTTATCAAAGGCAGATGAAATTTTGGAAGTTAGTAAAAATGTAACCAATGTAGATTGGATATTAATAATCACAGTTTTAGTTGGTGTTGTTATCTTTGTAATTTCTGCTGTCAGTATGATAAGAAGACTTACTAAAAAAGGTGAGTAAATTTTAAGAAAATATCTAAATTGCCCGAAAGGCGAGTTTTTTGAAAATTAAACATAAAATTGATTTTACAAAAAAATTGTTTAATTATGATAATACGGGAAGGAAGAAAGATACTGGCAAAAACATTCGCAAGTCAAAAACGGTAGTTTCCTTGCCGACTTGCGCATGTAGTAACGCCCTTACTGCCGTCAGGCAGGCGGTAACGGTTTTGACAGTCACTTTCTGACTGGCATTATTTTCATAATGCAAATGCGATTATAAAAATCAATTTTATGTATTACAAATTAAAACTCGAAATTCGAACTAAATTAATTTTTTGAAGATTGACAAAATAAATCTTTTAAAAATATAATTTAGTGGTTTTTGGCTTTAGAAAATCAGATTAATTGTATTTGCATTCAAGTATTGCTAATAAAATATAATAATGGGGGTATAAAATGAAAAAATGGGGATTGTTCCTTCTTTTAGCTGCTATGGCAGTAAGTTCAGCTTTTGCCGCAGGATTAGGAAGCTACAAGGTTGAATCTATTACTGGTAAAGTTCAATACGAAGCTGCACCAGGAACATGGAAGAGCATTTCTGTTGGTCAGGAATTATCTGCTTCTACAGTTGTTAATACAAGTCTTAATTCAAGTCTTGTTATTAATGTTAATGGTAAATCAGTTACAATTAAAGCTATGCAGAAAGGAACTGTAGAAAGTCTTACTGCTGTTGCAACAACTGGTTCTGTAGGAATTAAAAAAGGAGCTTCTTTAAGTAATTCTGCAAATGATAAGCTTGAAGCTTCAGCTAAATCAGTTCAGACAGCTTCTTCTCGTGCTTCTGAAGCAAAAGAAGATATTGACTGGGATGAGTAATATTAATTCAAACTTAAATCAATAAAAAATTTAAAAGGAATAAAAAGTAATGAAAAAGATTTTTGCCGCTTTAGCAATTTTATTAGTAGCAGCAACTGCACTTTTTGCAGATAAAAGAGCTACAATGAAAGTTGAATCTTTAGTAGGTAAAGTTACTTACGAAGTTTCTTATGGTGAATGGGCTGAATTAAAAGCAGGAATGGTTATTGATGCTGATTCTGTTATTAATACAGGTCTTAATTCAACTTTGACAGTTTTACTTTCTGATGGAAGAACTGTTAATGTAAAACCTATGAAGAAGGGTAAGATTACAGAAATTGCTTCTCCATCGAATAATCAGTTGGGTGTAAAAATTGGTTCAAAAATTACTTCATCTGACTTAAGTGATGCTCTTGAAAGTAGTAAAAAAGCAATTCAGACAGCTTCTTCTCGTGCTTCTGAAGCAAAAGAAGATGTTGAGTGGGAAGAATAAAATTTTGTAACTTTCTTGAAAAATCCTGTGTTTGGTATTAGTTTACCTGATACAGGATTTTTTTATTTAGGGTTTATTACAAACCCTAAAAACGGCGAAGTCAAGGCTTTAAGCGTACGCGTGCCTTGACTCGACGTATTTAAAACAAAATAAAATCCAATCAGAGATAAATAAAATCAATTAAAAAGTTTAGGAGAAACTATGAAAAAGTATTTTTATTTGTTTATTCCATTAATAACAGTAGTACTTTGTTCACTAATAGCTTTTACAAGTTTAGATAATAAAATTGCAGACTTGTTCCAGCGTTGTTTAAAACCAACAAAACAATCTGAATCTGTAATTATGATTAATATTGATGACATCGCAGTTGAAGAAATTGGTTCATGGCCATTTTCTCGTGATGTTTATTCTAATGCACTTATAACTCTTAAAGAACTCGGTGCTGAAGCCGCTGTATTCGATTTAAGTTTTATTGATAAATCTCAATCAAAAGTAGATAAAGATTATGTTCAGTATGATTTGCCCTCATATGTAGATCAGAACTTTTCAGAAATTGATGATTCTGTTTTACAAATTTTAGGCGGTTTCCAAGACGGTTCTTTTAGCCCTTCAGATGCAAATGATCTTGCAGAATATTATCTTTCTACAGCCGAAGCTTCAAAAAACCGTATCAAAACTAATATTTCTTATGCCATAAAAGATACTGACGGTATTCTTGCTAACAATCTTAAGTTTTTTGATAATTCATTCTTAACTTTAACATTTAATGACGATGCTCAAATTGAAAAAGATATGGAAGAATATCTTTCTACTTATATTGCCCTTGATAATATTTCAGTTGCTAAAAATGCAAAAATTCCTTCTTATAAAGGTGTAAGCCCTGCAATAAAGGAATTTCTTGTTAAATGTAAAAAAGCTGGTTTTGTTAATGCAGATGCCGATGATGACGGTTATTTACGACGTCTTTTTATGGTAATGGAATATAATGGAAAATATTATGGGCAGCTTCTTTTTGTTCCAATTCTTGAACATTTTGGAAATCCAGAAATAGAAGTTAGTAAACATTTGATTACTCTTAAAGACTGTAAATTAGACAATGGTACAGTAAAAGATTTAAAGATTCCTTTGGATAAAAATGGTTCTGTAATTATTAAATACCCTCCAATTTCTTTCTATGATTACAATAATATTTCTTTTAAGAATATTTATAGAATCTCAGTTTTGGAAGAAGATTTTATTTCAGCTTTAAATCTTTTACAGGACAATGGATTCTTTTCTATTTGGGAAGAAGAAAATCCAATTACAATGTATACAAATGCAAACTATGTTCGTGAACAGCTTTACGAAGGCAATAACGAAGAATATACTTACGAACTTTATTCACAATTTAAGGAAGAGTTTTACAGACTTTCAGCAAAATTCCTTGATGGTAGCATTCAAAATCAGTTTGATAGTTTGTATAGTGATGATCCTGATACTAGAGCTTATATTGATGACTGTTTTGATAAGACAGTAGGCAAATTTAATAATCTTTTAGGACTTAGAAATGCTGTTAAAAATAAGGTTCAGAATGCATTCTGTATTTTTGGTACTTGTGCTACTTCTACAACTGATTTTGGTTTAATTCAATATGAAGAAAAATATCCAAACCCTGGTGTTCACTATACAGTTGCAAATCAGCTTCTTTCTCAGGATTTTGTTGATGATTCTCCAGTTTGGATTTCAATTGTAATAGCAGTTATTCTCTGTTTTGGCTATGTATTACTTTCTAAAAGAATTAAATCAACAGGCCACCAGATGATTTTTGGTCTTGTTCTGGTTGTTCTTTCTACACTTCTTCTTTTGCTTTTCTTTATCTTAACAAAAACTTATATAGGAACTGCAATTCCTGTAATTTCTCTGGTAATTTGTTTTGTTGCACAGACTGTAATCAATCTTATTCTTACTTCCAGAGATAAAAAATTTATTCAGGGAGCATTCAGTCAGTGTTTGTCTCCAGATGTAGTAGGACAGCTTGTAGCTCACCCAGAATCATTTAAGCTTGGTGGATCTACTTATCAGATGTCGGCAATTTTTACTGATATTCAGAAATTCTCTGCTTTTAGTGAATTACTTACAGCAGAACAGTTAGTTGCTCTTTTGAATTACTATTTGACAATGATGTCAGATATTATCATGGGCGAAAGAGGTACTGTTGATAAATACGAAGGAGATGCAATTATTGCTCTTGTTGGAGCTCCTTTGCAGATGGATGATCATGCTGACCGTGCCTGCGCTGCCGCTATTAAAATGAAGGCTGCCGAAGAAGAATTAAATAAGAGAATTCTGCAGATTGTTGATACAGGCGACATGCCAGAATTGCTTGAAGATCCTGTTCAGAATGCAACTTTGTTCGAAGCATTTAAGATTATGGTTAATAATCATAGAGTTATTTTTACTAGAATTGGTATTAACTCTGGTGATATCGTAGCCGGTTATATGGGTTCTGATAAAAAGAAGAACTATACAATGATGGGTAACAATGTAAACCTTGCAAGCCGTCTTGAAGGTGTAAATAAACAGTATAGAACAGGTGGTATTCTTATTAGTGAAGCAACCAGACTTGAATTGTCTGAAGATTTCCTTGTTAGAAGTCTTGATAGAGTTCAGGTTGTAAACGTAACAACTCCTATTCGTTTGTACGAAGTACTTGGATTTAAATCTCAGTCCAGCGAAAGTCAACTTAAATATGTTGAATATTGGGAAACAAATATGGCCCTCTTTGAAAAAGGAGATTATCAGGCTGCTCTTGAAGGTTTTAAGAAACTTTCTCAGACTAAAGAATCTGATAATGTTGCTAAATACTATATAGAATTGATTGAAAAATTCTTTATCAAAGGTAGTTACCCAACTGTTGGTGATGACTTTGGTGTTGCATACAATACAGAAAACCCAGAAGGTATGAATCCTGATTGGGTGGGAACAAAGTACGAAATTAAAGGTACTTTTAAACTTCTTCAGAAATAATAATCTGAAAGTTAATTACTTACTGGCCTGCGTATATTGTGCGCAGGTCTTTTATTTATGGGTTATTACAAATCCTAAAAACGGCCGAGTCAAGGGCTTGAATGTAGGGCAAATGCATTATAAATGCTTTTCCGTAATGTTGGCGCGAAGGAGCGGGGCGTGGTTCAAAAACACTCTTTT
>CAMGTC010000140.1 GCA_946061765.1 uncultured Treponema sp. | reverse complement strand
TTTATATTAGGTTCAATTTCGAGTTTTTTAATTTTAAACAGTGGCAAGGATTGTAAGGGCTGGCGTAGCCAGTTCCGAAGCGTAGCGAAGGAATGAAGCGATAGCGGAACCCTGAAAAGCCTGTTTTTTGCGAAGCAAAAAGCCACCCAAATAAAAATTTAAAACTCGACATTTGTCCTATTGAATTAATTGTGATAAGGCAAAGAGGTTGTATATGGAAAATCAAGAGATAAACGAATCATTAGAAAGTGAAAATAAAATCAAAGAAGTTTTTGATAAAGTTAATGATAAAACTCTTTCTCTACTAAGTGATTATTTACAGAATGGATATAAAAAAAATCTTGCCAAAGTGCTGGTTTATATGGGAAAAGACAGGGCTCTTGCCGAAATCGAAAAATTCCCAGAGCCAATAAAAGCGGATGTTCAAAAATATTATTCCGAAATGGCAGATAAAAAAGCTTCAGACCCAGAAATGTTGGAAGAGGTAAGTCAGGTATTCAGATCTTCTGGGTATAATCCCAAAGATATGTCCAATGATGTTCTGGAAAATATTCCTGAAGATAGCAGTTATTTACAAAAAGTAATTAAAGATTATTTTGAAAAAAATCCTATTTTAAGCATAAATGTTGACTACTATGCTTTTTCTTTTGAAGATTTGATCTACCTTTCTGACCGTGATATTCAAAAACTTTTACGAGAACTTGATTATGACCTTATTGCAATGGCTCTTCGGGGTTCTACTAAAGTTGCAGAAAAAATATTCACAAATATGTCAAAAAGAGCAGCCTGCATGTTAAAAGAAGATATAGAGTTTTTTGGCCCTGTCCGCGATATTGATGTTAGGGATGCTCGAAGAAAGATTATCAACATTGTAAAAAAACTTGAAGAAAATGGCGAGATTGTTATTCTCAAAAAATGGTAATTGAGGAGTATTGTTATGACAGATTATTTTTACCGATTAATAGACTCCAGTGAATTTAAACATTTCACTCAAGCCCAAAAAATTATACCTCTAAGATGTAAAACTTTTTTTAGGCCTACTGTTTCTTATTATTCTCTGTCCGATAAAAAATGGATTGATATAAGTGACCAAAAGGAATTTATTACAAGTCAAAACAATAAAACTGTAGTGCAGGAATTTGTTGATACTCCCAGTGAACCTAAAACTTTTAGCAGAGAAGACAATCCTGTTCTTGAATATTTATGTTTTCAGTCCGAAATTCCTTTTTACATGGAGGGGCTGGAATTCTTTTCTAGAAAAGATTTTGTAAACTTTTTTGACTTTCGTAAACAATTACAAATTACAGAATTTAAGAAAAATAATTTTATCGATTCAAAATTGTTTTATAAGGATTATTCTTGTGTAATAGTTCAAACTCAAGAGGAAGAGCTTACTTTAAAGATAACAATTCAAAAATATAAACGCAGTGCATCATCTTTTTATGAAGACCTTTTAAAGGATTATGATGTAAATCCTTGTATTGAAGAATCAAGTATTTTATTTAATCTAAAAGATGGTTCTGTAAAAATAGAAAACCCTTTTGAAGATATTGGTCTTAGGCCTTGTTTAATTAACGAAGATTATACTGATGATGATTTTCTTGACGCAGACCATTATCTTAAAAACTTATGCGATAAGAGAATTCCAGAGTCTATTATTAAGTTTGCGTTTGAAAAATTTATTTCTCTTGCTCAGACTTTTACTGGTATTAAATATGATTTATCTCATTTTGATCAAAACGAAAATCTTCTAATCATAATGTATAAAATCACAAAACTACCTTTTGAACCACAGTTGTATCCAATCCTTATTAGTTCAGCTCTTTTGCTGAAAAAATTCAAATATGACAGAAAAGATCCTGAAATATTTGCAAAATTTTGTCAGAAGGCTGGTATATGTAATACAAAAGTAATTCGCCGAGCTTATCTTAAAAGAAATGATACTCTTATAAATTATTTGCGTTTAAAAAGATGTGGTTTTAAAGATATAAACTATTTTGCTCAAATATTAGAGTCTGACATTTTACCAGATTATATTAACTCTGTAGATACAGATAGTTTTATTTATTTTATGCAATTTTGTATTGATAAAAGAGGAGAAAAGCCCGCTGTAACAATTTTGGAAAAAGCAGGTAAGGATGAGTTTTTTAGTAGAGATGCAATGGAAATGTTTGCAAGATATCACCGTTATATTCCTAGAAGTCTTAGAGATGATATTTTGGAAGACGGATTAACAGAGTTTAATCATAATGCCCTGGCTAATATTTCTTTTCAGTGCCGTAACAAAAATACAGTTTTTGACTATACTGCCAGCCAATTAAGATTACAGGATGAGATTTCTTCTTACGAATTTTTACTTCCTCAAGATTCTTATCAACTGTGTAATATTGGAGCCTGTCTGCATAATTGCGTTGCTTCTTATGTAGATAAAATCATTTCTAAAAAATCTACAATTGTGTATGTCAAAAAGGGTGCTGAATATAAAATCTGTATAGAAGTGGCGGGGGATAAAATTATTCAGGAACTTGCGGCTTGTAACAAAGAAGCAGATGAAGAAGCAAAAAAAATCCTTGAAGAATGGCATATCAGACATAGCCTGAAATTGGAGTAGTTAATGAATCAAATCAAAAATATAGAAGATAAGGTAAGTAAAAGAAAGCAGCAGATAAAAAAAATGAAAGAGTCCTTTACAGAAATGGTTACTTATCAGCCACTTCCTGTTTCTAAGATTGTGGGTAATGTTCCAGAAGAAACAAAGCTTATTATTCTTGTTGATATTGTTGGTTTTTCGAAATTTACTTCAAGACAGCAGTTATACGCCGTTTATCTTTTGCAGCATTATATCTTAAAAAAGCTTGTAAAAAACACTTTAAATTTTGAAAAAAAGCTAAGAGTAACAAATTTTATTCCAACAGGAGATGGATGTTATATTATAGCAGATAATTGTAAACCCGAAGTTGCTTTACATTTTCTTGTTTCTTTAACTGGTGGTTTTCAGTATGTAAAAATAGAAGATTGTCAGAATAATGGATTAAGAGTGGCTGCAACTTTTGGAAAGTGTATTCCATTTTTTGATTTAGCAAGAAAAAAGAATTTTGTTGGAGAAGGAATGAACGAAGCCAGCAGAATCTTATCCGGCGGTCAAAAATACATGGAAGAAATTTTTATTAAAGAACATCCCCAGGCTAAGGAAGCGGATATTAAAGTTTTTTCTAAAAATTCTCTCTTTTTGGCAAAATCCCTGTGTGAGAAGCAATTACTAGAGGATTACCAGGAATGTTACGAGAAGTTGTATGAATTAGAAGAGGTTACAGACAAACACGGAAAAAAACGCGATGTCTGGTGCCTTCAGCATGTTTTATAAAAGCGCTCGGGTGCGGCAGTGGTTCCCGGGGGGCTCAGAGGTCTTTCTCCAACCCGGTTAATACGTCGAGTCAAGGCACGCGTACGCTTAAAGCCTTGACTTCGCCGTTTTTAGGGTTTGTAATAAACCCTAAATACGACCGGTCAAGGCACGCTTCGCTCAAGGCCTTGACTCGCTCGTTTTCAGGGGTTGTATTAACCCCTGAATAAAAAAAAGCTTCGCAAGGTATAATTCCCTGTGCGAAGCCTTAATTTTTTCCTACTAAAAAGTAAACTTAGTTTTTAGCAGGATTTTTTGCCTTAGCAGCTTCAATTTCTTCTTCTGTTGCCTGTACCCAGTACTGGAAAACCTGAATAGGACCAACAGTTCCTGCCATAGCAAGAGTTGGAACAGTAGCTGTGTATTTTTTATTTTTTTCGCCAGCGGCCAAATATTTAATTACACAACCATACATTTTACCGTTACTTGGATCGATGATATTTCCGTCTTTCCAGTTACCTTCAGATTCTTTTACCATATTGAAAATCCAGGGAGTTCCTACAGTGTGCATCTTATTTACAGCTCCAGAAAGAGGAAACCCTTTGTAAGATTCTTTACAAGCAGAAGCAATTACATCCTGCGGATCATTTACAACAGCTGCAATAGTACCATAAAGTTTTCCACCTTCTTCGTAGATGTTCCAGAAAGCAGTTACTTCTCCACTTTTGTCGTCAATTGATTTCCATAAACCAACAGCAGGATCATCTGCAAAAACTGCACTAGACATAACTAAAAGTGCGCCAATTAAAGCCAATAATTTTTTCATTTTAATATGCTCCTAAAAAAACGTTTTGCCTGATTATCAGGTGAAAAGTAGTCTACCACAAGCCTTGAAAAAAAACACTTAGTTTTTGTAAAAGTAGTGTAGATTACTTAAATTATAATTTATCCAGGAAGGTATAGTTAAGATAGGGGGCTTTTCAATATAATGGGAATATAAGTTAATTCTTAATAAATTATAAGTTAACTCTTAATAAAATAGGTTAGCACAAAGGAGATAAAAAATTATGCAGGCATTAATGTTGGCAGCAGGGATGGGAAAAAGATTAGGACGGTATACAAAAGATGCTACAAAATGTATGGTTCCTGTAAATGGAAAAACTCTAATTGAATATGCCATTGAAGCTCTTGTAAAAAATAATATTAAAAAAATGGTAATTGTTGTTGGTTATCAGAGTCAGGTTTTAATTGATTTTATTCATTCTAAATTCAATGAAAAAAATCTAAACGGAATGGAAATAGAATTTATTGAAAATACAGTTTATGACAAAACCAATAATATTTATTCCCTTTACATGGCAAAAGACCAGTTGTGTAAAGATGATACAATTCTTTTGGAAAGTGATTTGATTTTTAAACCAGAAATCATCACAAAATTGCTTGAGTCAAAAGATCCAAATTTGGCAGTAGTTTCTCATTTTGAAAGCTGGATGGACGGAACTTGTACACTTCTTGATAAAGATAATCATATTACAGGTATTCTTGATAAAGATCATTTTAACTGGTTTGAAACAGAAGATTATTATAAGACTGTAAATATTTACAAATTCTCAAAAGAATTTTCTAAAAACTGCTATGTTCCATTTCTCGAAGCTTACCAAAAGGCTTTTGGAAAAAATGAATATTATGAACAGGTTTTAAAGGTATTATCATTTTTATCTTCTTCTGCATTAAAAGGTTTGCCAGTATCTGGTGATGATTGGTATGAAATTGATGACCCAGCAGATCTTGCAATTGCAGAAACTCGTTTTTCAAAAGGAAAGGATAAACTTAAACAGCTTCAGAAAAATTACGGTGGTTACTGGCGTTTCCCTCAGTTAAAAGATTATTGCTATCTTGTAAATCCTTATTTTCCTCCACAGAAAATGGTAGATGAATTACAGGTAAGTTTTAAAACTCTTTTGACACAATATCCTTCTGGAGCAAACCAGATGAGTCTTCTTGCAGGAAAGATTTTTAATCTTTTGCCAGAACATATTGTAGTTGGAAACGGTGCTGCAGAACTGATTTCTTCGCTTGGAGAAAAATTAACAGGAAAAGTTGCACTTCCATATCCAACTTTCAATGAATATCCAGAAAGATTTAAGTCTTGTCAGATTGTTCCAATCAACACAAATCCAGAAGATTTTTCGTATACCACAAAAGATATTCTGGACGTAGCAAAAAAAGAGGCTGTAAATTCTGTACTTCTTATAAATCCAGATAATCCTTCGGGCAATTTTATTAAAAAAGATGATTTGATTGCCTTGTTAAAGGAATTAAAAGCCCTGAATGTAAAATTAATTTTTGATGAATCATTTATTGATTTTGCAGATAAAGAAATCAGATATACTTTGTTGAATGAAGAAATTTTAAATGAATTTGATAATCTTATTGTAATTAAATCCATAAGTAAAAGTTATGGAGTTCCAGGTTTAAGACTTGGAGTTTTGGCTTCTTCAAATGCTGATTATATAAATCTGATTAAAAAGACAAATGCTATCTGGAATATTAACTCATTTGCAGAGTATTATTTCCAGATTTATGAAAAATACAGTAAATCTTACGCTGCCGCTTGTGATTCAATTGCCACAGAAAGAGCCAGATTTATCAAAGAATTGTCTTCAATCAAAAATCTGCATGTATTTAATAGTCAGGCAAATTATTTACTTTGTCGTCTTGATGGTCAAAATCGTTCAGATGAACTTGCAGTTAAATTGCTGGAAGAATGTAATATCTTTATAAAAGATTTAACTGGTAAAAAGTGTTTTGATCAGCCAAAGTACATAAGACTTGCAATCCGTAATCAGGAAGATAATGATTTGCTTATAAAGGCTTTAAAAAATTTCATAAAATAATTCAGTTGTAAAAAACTAAAAGGGAGCCCAGAAATTTTCCAGGCTCCCTATTTTTTTCCTAAAAGTTAATTAAATGTCTTTGCTTATATTTTCTTTCTCCCCTTTAATCTTAACATCAAGTTGATTGTAAGGAATTTCAATTCCGGCATCGTCTAAAACTTTTTTGATGGCAATAAAAAGGGCATTTTTGGTGTCTAAAAAGGCTGTGGGGTAGTTATTTTTATACCAGGCAGCAACAATAAGATTTATTCCACTTTGGCCAAATCCTTCGTACCAGACGGCAGCTTCCGGATAAGATAAAACTGTAGGGCAGAGGGCTGGCGCTTTTTTGAGTGCTTCAAGAGCCTTAGTCATATCGGCATCATAACTAATAGAAACTGTAATCTGAATTCTTCGGTCTGTGTGATAAGAATTGTTTATAATAGAAGAGTTAATAATAGTTGAGTTTGGAATTCTTACCATCTGATTATCCAAAGTGTGAACTTCAATCGAAAGCAGATTAACAGAATCAATAACACCGGTAATTTCATTTACAATAATCAAATCTCCAGCGTGAATAGAACCTTCTATCAAAATAAAAACTCCGCTTATAAGATTGCTTACAGAAGTCTGGGCCGCAAAACCAATGGCAATTCCGGCAATTCCCGCAGCTCCCCAAATGGCACTGAGTTTAACTCCAAAAAGACTCAAAATGTAAATAATTACAATTACGTAGTAAGTGTATTTTACAAAACGGTTCAGAAGCATAGATCTTTGTGGCGTTGTTTTTTCGGCAGGAATTTTTTTAAGGCCCCTTAAAATAAGTTTATAAATAATCCACAGTATAGTAAGAAAAATTAAAGCTCCAATAAACTTAAAAAGATTTTCCCAGGTTAAAAAGCTTTTAATCCAGTTCAAAAAAGAAGAAGTTTGTTCTAAAAAAGATTCTCCGGCAGCTTTTGCACCACCACCAATATCGTCCATAAATCACTCCAAAAAGTAAATTTTACTTATTATAGAATTAAAGAAGTAAAAAAACAAATTATGAAAAATGCCTTTTTAAAGAAAATTGATTATAAATCCTTTACCCTGCTTATACATCTTTTCTGTGTCAGGGCTTCCGCATTATAAACAAAAATCCGATTTTTTGGCTCCCAGTCACGGTTGCGTGTTTCA
>CAMGTC010000139.1 GCA_946061765.1 uncultured Treponema sp. | reverse complement strand
GCACCGTTCCTTCGCGCCAACTTTACGGAAAAGCGTTTATAATGCGGAATCCCTGGTATAAAACTTTTTTATAAAGACGATTAAAGTTTTTTTTGGTATATTTAGAGTATGGATGCAGAAAAATACGATTATATCATTATAGGCGCTGGAGTTGCAGGATTGGCAAGTGCACAATATGCAGCCCGAGGTGGATTAAACACTCTTGTTTTAGATGTAGCAGGTTCTGGTGGTCAGGTTATGCAGATTACCGAACTTGATAATTACCCCGGAGTTTTTCCAACTCTTGATGGTCCAACTTTTATTCAAACAATGGAAGACCAGACTAAGGCTTTTGGTGCAAAAATCGAGATGGTTCAGGTTACCGCTATTGATAAAAAAGATAATAACTTTATCGTAACAAGCCGTAAGAAGCTTTATCAGGCTCCATATTTATGTTTAGCAACAGGTGCCATCCATAAAACTCTTGGAGTTAGTGGAGAAGCTGAATTTACCGGCAGGGGAGTTTCTTATTGTGCTACCTGTGATGGCCCGTTTTTTAGAAACAAGAAAATTGTGGTAGTTGGAGGTGGAGATACCGCCTGCGCCGAAGCAACTTATCTTTCTACTTTAACTTCTGACCTTCATATTATTCACCGTAGAGATAAATTCAGAGCACAAAAAGCACTTGTAGATAAAATGCTTTCTAAAAATGTTCAGCCAATTTATGACACAGTTGTAAAATCAATCAATGGAAGTGCAAAAGTTGAATCTGTAACTTTAGAAAATGTAAAAACTAAAGAAGAAACAACATTACCAGCTGATGCTGTATTCATTTTTACAGGTATTCAGCCTCAAACAGATTTAGTTGATATGCTTGCCAAAGATGAAGGCGGATATATCAAAACCGATGAAAATATGGAAACTTCAATGCCTGGTTTATTTGCTGCAGGAGATGTTAGAAGTAAACCTTTCCGTCAAGTAGTTACCGCTGTTAATGATGGTGCTATTGCTGCTCATATTGTTTGTCAACGACTACTTTAGGATTAAAAAGGTGAATTTAAAAAAATCTTTTGTAAAAAATAAATTCCTCTCACTTATGCTGCTTTTGCTCTTTAGCCGAGGAATTTATGCAGAAAATCAGAACATTACTTTTTGGTCTAAACTTCCAAACGAAGAATTAGCAGAGAAAATTGTAAATCTCATGACAGAATCTGAACTTCTTTCTCAAACTTTTATGTTTGGCTGGGCTGGTGCAGAACCTCCTCAGCTTTTATACGACTGGGTTAACCGTGGTTTAGGAAGTGTAAAAGTTTTTGGATGGAATACAGATGATATTCATCTGGTTGCAAAATCTATAAATTCATTACAACATTCTGCAAATGCTAACAGATTTCAAATTCCTTTATTTGTTGCAACAGATCAGGAAGGTGGATGGATTAGACATGTAAAGGGAGATACTTCAATTACACCGGGAAATATGGCAATAGGAGCAAGTGGTTATCCAATTGATGCCTGGTACAGTGCATATTATATCAGCCGGGAAATTAAAGTTCTTGGTATTAATATGAATTTTGCTCCTACTGTTGATTTGTTTACCGACCATGATTCATCTATTATTGGAACACGTTCATTTGGAGACAATCCACAAAAAGCTGGGATTTTAGGTTCTGCATTTTCGGCTGGAAGTCAGGCGGCAGGGGTTATTCCAACTGTAAAGCATTTTCCTGGCCATGGAGATACAAATATTGACAGTCACGGAAGACTACCAATAATCGATATTGATTTTGACACTTTTAAAAACCGTGAATTAATTCCATTTATTTATTTAATAAAAGAAAGAGTCCCTGCTGTAATGTCTGGACATTTGAGTTTTCCTCAGATAGAAACTTCAGGTTGTCCTGCATCCCTTTCAAAATATTTTTTAACAGATTTGTTAAGAAATCAGTTAGGCTATAAAGGTTTAATTATCACAGATGATATGACAATGGTAGGAGCTACTTCTTATGCCGGCTCACTTTCCAATGCTTTTAAAATGGCTTTGGAAGCTGGAAATGATATTATTCTTTCTTCCACAACTGCCCGATTAAACGAAACTTTATGGACAAAAAATCTTGATTTAATGTCTACCGATCAGAATTTTTACGAAAGGGTAAAAGATGCTGCTTACAGGGTTATTTTAGCAAAACTTGAATATTATAAGAGCGGAAATCCAGTTGCTCCTTTATATCCTGATGAAAATGCAGTAGATCAGGCAGTTCCAGATAGAGATGGTCAGAAATTCTTTTTAGAACAGGCCTGTAGATCTGTTACTTTATACAAGGGTGAATTTTTCCCCGTAAATCAAAGTAATGGAGGAAGAATCTTACTTGCAGGTTCTTTGAACAGTTTTTTTGCCGCTGCTAAAGAAAGATATCCAGATGCCGGAGAATTCCGCTATAACTATGATAATGGTCCAAACGAAACTCAATGGGTTATAGATAATCTTCCGTCTCTTGCAAAAGGCTATGACACAATAGTTATGTGTGTTGCAAATGAAAATCAGAGGAAAATGGTAGATTGCCTTTATGGTCTTGGTAAAAAAGTAATCATACTTTCAACTATGTCGCCGGTTATTACAGAAAATTTAACCTGGGTAGATACAATTCTTCTTGGTTACAGCTGGCGTTGTGATTATTCACAGGAAGCTATGATTTCTGCCCTGGCCGGTGAATATCAGGTACAGGGAATTCTTCCTTATAAAAATTAAATTATGAGTGAACGTTGTTATAAATGCTTTAAACCTCTAAATTCTTGTCTTTGTAAATATACCAGGGAGCTAAATACCGGGGTAAAATTTATTTTTCTTATGCATCCAAAAGAGGCCAAAAGACAAAGAACTGGGACAGGGAATTTAGCCCACATATCATTAAAAGATTCAGAAATTATAGTGGGTCTGGATTTTTCAAAAAATCAAAGATTGCAGGAACTTTTACATAATCCAGATTATTTTCCTGTAATGATGTATCCGGGACAAAATGCCTGGACTGCCCGTAAAGAAGGTTTTTCTGCTGCCGTTGGAAATAAAATCCTTATGCCAATAATTTTAGATGCAACCTGGTTTTGTGCAAAAAAAATGATAGATCATAATCCTTTTTTACTGGATTTACCAAGAGTTTCTTTTTACGGAAATTATACTTCTATTTTTACCTTTAAAAGAGAACCTAAGCCAGAATATATTTCTACAATCGAAACCTGCTATTATTTTATAAAAGAACTTCAGTCAATTAATATGGTTGATTCAAAATTGGATCCTCAGCCTTTAATGACGGTTTTTAAAGAACTTATAAAATTACAATTGACTGCCGAGAACGAAAGAATTTTGGGAATCAGGCCAAATAGTCATAATTACGACGGGAAATATAATAAACTCAAAGAAATTCCTGATTACATAGAAACAAAATAATTGTAAAGTGGTTAAATAAGTAATGAATCTTATTGAACATTATTTTGACGGTAAAAAAATAATAATTCCTCAGCATTTTAATTTTGCCTTCGATGTTTTAGATGTCTATGCAGAACAATCTCCTGACCAGTTAGCATTAATCTGGTGTAATGATAAAGATGAAGAAAAAAAATTCACTTTTAAAGAAATTGCAGATAAATCCAAACAAGCCGCAGCCTATTTTCAGTCAAAAGGAATTCAAAGGGGCGATAAAATTCTTTTAAGTCTGCGTAGACGTTATGAATACTGGATATTTATTCTGGCTCTACATAGATTAGGTGCTCTTGCTATTCCATGTCCATCCGGGCTGTTAAAAAAAGATTTAATCTACCGCCTTCAATCAGCTTCTCCAAAATTATTTATTGCTTTTGCAACCCAGCATTTTATGAAAGAGATTCAAGAGGCCCTGGATTCTTTTCCACAAACTGAACTTGTAAAAATTACGGGGCAAAACGAAGACTACCTGAAGTTTTCTCCACAAGATTTTGATTTAGAAAAAGTTAAAAATCAGAATAATGGTAAACTTCCCGGTGGAAATGAAGCTATGCTGGCCTTTTTTACATCTGGTACAAGTTCGCAACCAAAATTAATTCAGCACGATTTTAATTATCCTCTGGCTCATATTGTTACTGCAAAGTGCTGGTTGAATAATAGGGAAGGAGGAATTCATTTTTCTCTGGCAGAGTCGGGTTGGGGTAAATTCAGCTGGGGTAAAATATATGGACAGTGGATTTGTGGCTCTGCTGTTTTTGCTTATGACATGGAACATATTACTCCTGTAAATCTTATAAAAAAAGTAGAAAAGTATAGAATTACTTCATTCTGCGCAACTCCTACAATCTACAGGTATTTATTAAATCAAGATCTCGATAAATACGATTTATCCAGCCTTGAATGGGTTTGTTCTGCAGGAGAATATCTGGGTTTAGAGCTTTATAATTCTTTTTACGAAAAAACAGGAATTCAGATTCACGAAGGTTTTGGCCAGACAGAAACAACTTTGCTGGTAGGGAACTTTGCAGGAAATACAATAAAGGCGGGTTCTATAGGAAAGCCATCTCCAATTTATGATTTTGTTATTCTAGATTCAGAAAATAATGTTTGTCCGCCCGAAAAAACTGGTGAATTGTGTGTAAAAGTTAATAAAAATACTATTGGAATTTCCAGATTTAATCATAGTGAGCAAGAATTTATTTATCACACAGGAGATTTAGTTTATAGTGATAAAGATGATTATATATGGTTTGTAAGTCGAAAAGATGATATTATAAAATCATCTGGTTATAGAATCAGTCCTTTTGAAGTAGAGTCCATTTTACAAAAACATCCTGCTGTAAAAGAATGTGCAGTTTCTGGAGAATTTGACGAAAAACGAGGGCAGATAGTAAAAGCTAGTGTAGTACTTGAAGAAAATTTTAAAGCCAGTCATGAAATTGAACTTGCGCTTTTTAATTTTATGAGAAAAGAAACTGCCCTTTACAAAGTTCCCAGAAAAATAGTCTTTGTAGAAACTCTTCCAAGAACTTCAAATGGAAAAATACAAAGATCAAAGTTAAGGTAAGAAATTGAAATTTATTGATTATTTAATAAAAACTATATTTTTTCTTTCTCCTGTATTTTTTATTTCCTGTACAATTAAATATGATAAGACTCTTGACGTAAGCGATGTTATTCCAGAATTTTCTTTTGAAGAATCTCATCTTACAAGATATGAAGGCACTGACCTGAAAGTAGATTTAAAAGCTCAAAAAATTGAAAATTATAAAAATTCCAATGAAAATTTTATTCAGGGCGTTGAATTTTCTGCTTATGATGAGGATAATCAGCTTGCAACTCAGGGCAAATGTGGACTTTTGTATGCAAATACAGATAAAGATATTTATGAACTTTATGATGATATTGAATTAGACAGTATTTCGCAAAAAACAAAATTTTATGCAAATGCACTAAAATGGAATTCTACAAATCAACAGTTGATTAGTGGTAAAAGTTCTTCTGTAAAAATTGAAAAAGATGATACTGTAATGTATGGAAGCGGCTTTTCTGCCAGTGGAGTTACAAAAACATATACCTTTACCGGTTCTGTAGAAGGAGAAATAGAAACTAAATAATATGAAAAAATTACTCGCAATTTTGTTTATTTTTTTTACAGTTACCCTCCTTTTTTCAGAGCAAATTCTCTTTTCTGCAAATTCAATGAAAGGTAAATCTGGAGATACTTCTTCATCTACAAGATTAATTGGAAATGCCTATATAAAAACAGAAACAATGGAAATTAAAGCAGAAGAAATTGAACTTTCTGGTCAAGATTATCGAAATATTACTGCCACAGGAAGTGTTTCTGGAATTAATACTGAAAGTCACATGGAATTTACCTGTGATAGTATGAAGTATGACAGGGAAACTAAAATTGCCACTCTTGAAGGTAATGTAAATCTTGTTGATAAAGATAATGATGTAAAAGCTCAGGCTCAGATAATCGAATATAATCAGGAAAGTGATATTGCTGTTCTTCAAATAAAAATCAATTTGACTCAAAAAGAAAATGTATGTTCCGGAGCTTATGCAGTTTATCATAAAAAAGAGCAGGTTCTGGAACTTTCAGGAAATGCACAAATTAAACAAAAAGAAGATTTATTCCGTGCCCAGTACATCACTTTAGATATGGATACCCAGGATATTATTCTTGGTGGAAATGTTAAGGGAACTGTAAAAGATTCTAAGTCCCTTTCCGAGGATAATTCACAGCCAAAAACAGCAGAAAACAAAAAAGAAAATAATAAAACAGATAATCAGGAATCTTCTGAAATAGAAAAATCTGATCTAGAAGAGGGGGAAAGTCCTCAAAATCAGGAAAATACTCAGAGTCAGACAGTTACAGAACAAGAAAATCAATCAGACAAGAGTCCGGATAACAGTGAAATAGTTAAAAAATTTAAATTATTTGGAAATTAAAGGCCGTAGAAGATGGAAGAAAATCAGGAAATTATTGAAGAAAAAACAGAAAATACTCTTACAGAAAATCAAGAAAATCAGCCTATGAAAAATGCCGAAACTACTACTGATGATTCTTTAAAATTAAAAGGTCCTGATGATCATATTTTAAGAGTTTCTTCTTTGTATAAACAGTTTGGTCATAAAAAAGTAGTACGTGGTGTTGAATTTTCTATGCATGTAGGAGAAGTTTTAGGACTTCTAGGGCCAAACGGAGCTGGTAAAACAACTACTTTCTATATGGTAGTAGGTTTTTACAAGCCAACTCAAGGTGATGTTTTTCTTGATGAACAGTGTATTACTGGTCTTCCTATGTATAAAAGAGCCCGACTTGGAATTGCTTATCTTCCTCAGGAACCATCGGTTTTTAGAAAATTTACGGTAGAAGAAAATATCTGGTCCATTCTTGAAACTCGTAAAGATTTAAGCAAAGAAGAAAAAAAATATAAACTTGAAGAGTTGATTGAAGAATTTTCAATAGGTAGAATTCGTAAACAAAAGGCCTATACGCTTTCGGGTGGAGAAAGACGTCGTACAGAAATTGCCCGTTCTCTTGCTATGGAACCAAAATTCCTTTTACTTGATGAACCATTTGCAGGAATTGACCCGATTGCTGTAGCAGATATCAAAAATATGATTCGTTTACTTGCTAAAAGAGGAATTGGAATTTTAATTACTGACCACAATGTCCGCGATACACTTGAAATTACTGACCGTGCTATAATTGTAAACCAGGGTACAATCATGATTCAGGGAAGTAAAGATGAAATTCTTCAGTCTCAAACAGCAAGGGAAATTTATCTGGGTAAAGATTTTAGTATGTGATATTGCACAGTTTTATCTGTAATTTTTATTTATTTATCACAAATTTCCCACAGATAATCTATTAGCCCGTAATTCGAGTTTTTTGAAAATTAAACATAAAATTGATTTTACAAAAAAATTGTTTAAGGATGAAAATAAGGAAAGGAAGAAAGCGGCTGGCAAAAACATTCGCAAGTCGGAAATGGTAGTTTCCTTG
>CAMGTC010000138.1 GCA_946061765.1 uncultured Treponema sp. | reverse complement strand
TTACTGGGGAAATCCAATTCCAATCTGGCGTTGTGATGATCCTGATTGTAATCACAAAGTATGTGTTGGAAGCCGCCAGGAACTTAAAGATTTAAGTGGAATTTATCCAGAAGATTTACATAAACATTTTGTAGATAAAATTACATTCAAATGTCCTAAATGTGGAAAAGGCACAATGCGCCGTATTCCAGAAGTATTTGACTGTTGGTTTGAATCAGGTTCTATGCCTTATGCCCAGCAGCATTACCCATTTGAAAATAAAGAAAAATTTGAAAAGAATTTCCCCGCAAACTTCATTTCAGAAGGTCTTGATCAGACACGTGGATGGTTCTATACACTTACAGTCCTTGCAGCCCAGCTTTTTGATAAACCAGCTTTTGAAAACTGTATTGTAAATGGAATTGTACTTGCAGAAGATGGACGTAAGATGTCTAAATCTCTCCGCAACTATACAGACCCTGTAGAAGCAATCAATAAATTTGGTGCCGATGCAATTCGTCTTTTCTTAATGCATTCACAAGTTGTAAAGGCTGATGAAATTCGTTATTCCGACGCAGGTGTAAGAGATGTTTTAAAATCAATCTTAATTCCTCTTTGGAACTCTTATTCTTTCTTTGTAACTTATGCAAATATCGATAAAGTTTCTCCAACAGGACATATGTTCGATAATTCAACACCTTCAAATCCTCTTGATGCATGGTTACTCTCAATTACACAGAGTCTTATAGAAGATGTTTCTAAAGGTCTTGATACTTATGACCTTTCTGGTGCAATTGATCCAATCGTTAAGTTCATTGATGAATTGAATAACTGGTACATCCGCCGAAGTCGACGTCGTTTCTGGAAATCAGAAAATGATAATGATAAGGCAGAAGCATACGAAGCTCTTTATATTGCACTTAAAACACTTGCAAAAGTTGCTGCTCCAATTGTTCCATTTATTACAGAAGAAATGTATCAGAATCTTAAATCTCCAGAAGATAAAGAATCTGTACACCTTTGCTCATATCCTCTTGCAAATAAAGAATGGAAAAATGAAGAACTTGAATTTAAGATGGCAACTGTACAAAAAGCAGTTTCTATGGGACACAGTCTTAGAAATCAGTTTAATCTTAAAAATCGTCAACCATTACAGGCAGTAGCTTTAGTTACAAGAAATCCAGAAGAAAAACGCGTTCTTGCAGAAATGGAAGATTCAATTCGCGAAGAATTAAATGTAAAAGAAGTTGTTTTCCATGACCGCGAAGATGAATTGGTTGAGTACAAAGCAAAAGCTAACTTCAAGGTTTTAGGTAAAGAATTAGGACCTTTAATGAAAAATGCTGCTGGAATTATTGCCGAACTTTCTTCTGAACAGATTCAGTCTTTACTAGATGGAAATACACTTACAATTGATGTTGCAGATAAATCTGTTGAATTAAACAGTGAAAAAGTTCTTGTAGAACGTATCGAAAAAGATGACTTAAAAGTTATTAATGACGGCACATTAACTGTGGGACTTGAAACTAAAGTTACAGATGAACTTAAAAAAGAAGGTTATGTACGTGATCTTATCCGCGGAATTCAAAATCTTCGAAAAGAAAGTGGCTTAAATGTAACAGACAGAATTATACTTACATATTCTGGTGATGATGATTTAAAAGCTGCTTTTGTTAAATTCTCTGACTTAGTTTGTAATGAAACTTTGGCAACAAAAGTTGACTATACAAGCGAAAAACTTTCAGTTGAAATTGAATCAGATGATAAAAAATGGGGTATTAAGATTGAAAAAGCATAAAAATATCCGTTTTTTAATTAATCGTTTATTTTTTAGTTTTTGTCTTATCCTTTCTACCGGATTTTTGGCCTGTAAATCAGCACCAGAAACTTTTCCGGTAGAAGCAATGGATTTACTTGATTTAGAAAGTGAATTTTATATAAGCATTCCAAATAAAGCAGATCCAGATTTAATAAAATATTTTCTAAAAAAAAATATCAATAATTTGAATGAAGAAAGCATTAATTTAGTAAGTGAAAGAATTAATACAATTTACTGTGGAATTCTTCACGAAAAGAAATCATATAAAATCCAGGCAGCAATAAATGAATCAATTCCAGCTAATTTTGCTTCCAGAAAAATAAAAAAAATCAAAGATATTAATAAAATTCAATATGAAATTGATTCAAATATTTATGATTCTTATAACTACAATGGTTTAGAACTTTCTCTACCAGGCAATAATTTAGCTTTAGCTGGCCGAAACATAAACGAAATGTTGCAAAGATATGATTCAATTCATTCAACAGGTTTTGGCCAGACAGTCTGGGAAGATGAAGAAATTTACGAATTTCTAAAGAGCCCTGTAAATGAAATAAGATTTTATTCAAATAAGGCTGATTATTTTTTGTCAATTTTAATTGGACATCAGTTAAATTTACATCTAAAATCATTTAAAGGGGAATTTAAAATCGATCCAAATTATAAATCTCAATATATAGTTGATATTGATTTGGAATTCCAAAATGAAAAATTTATGAGAGCGAGTCGATCTTTACTTGCATTAACTTTTGGACTTACTGGTTCAGATATTGAAATTATTGATTCAAATAAATTAAGTATCTCAAATATCCAGTTAAAAAAAGAGTTATTGTATAAATTACTGATTTTATAAAAAAAAAGAGGAATAAGCATGTCTGACAACAAAATTATTTTAAAAGCAGAAGATTTAGATGGATATCTTACCCAGGAAGATATGGATGATTTGAATACTTTGGATAAAATGTTCAAAGAAACTATGAAATCTTTTGAGCCTGTAAACGAAGAAAAAATTGTTGAAGGTTACGATAAAATGGGTAAAGAAATGCAGAAAATCTGCAGTAAGCACCCAAATATAAAAGTTTATTCTTTTGAAACAGAAGAAGGGGCTCATGCTGAAGCTTCTCATGTAATTTCAAAACTTCGTGATGTTAATACAGACCATCAGGAATTTATGTATTATTCACAGCGTGCTTATGAAATGCTCTTTAGAATGGCTTATACAGATAAACATTCTGATAAAAAAAGTCACATCTTTGTAAAAACTCCAGTTAACTTCCCGGTTCAGAATTATGCTGTTCATAAAATCCCGGATATTGATGAAAAAATTGAAAATAGCGTTATGTGTGTAATGCTTCGTGGTGCTTTGCTTCCAAGTATGATTATGTCAAAAGAAATCCAGGAATATTCATCACATGGATATAAAACTCCTTTTGCATTATTCAAAATCAGCCGTAACGATACAAAATCAGAATCTGATATGGAATATATCATGGATTTGAATAAATCTTTCTTTGATTTAAAAGAACTTGATGGAAAAGATTTAATTTTCGCAGATCCAATGAATGCCACCGGCGGTTCTTTAGTTACTGTTGTAAAATATATTCAAAGTCAAGGAATTAAACCAAAGTCAATTTCCTTCTTTAATACAATTTCAACACTTAAAGGTTCTATTCGAGTTACTCGTGCCCTTGAAAATTGTACTTGTTATACACTTTGGATGGACCCAATTATGAATGAAAAAGCATATATCATGCCAGGTTTGGGTGATGCAGGGGATCGTCTTAATGGTTGTGATGCAAAAGAATCTCCAAGAAATATTATTCAGCTTATTGCAGATTATGGTCATAATATTTCCGGCCTTTACAGAAATCAGCTTTATGAAATTGAAAAGGTTGTTTTAGGTTAAAATGTTTTTTTCAAAAATATATATGAAAAAGAAAATGAAAAGTGCAAGAAATTTAATTTTTCTTTTCTTTTTCATGATTTTTACATCTTGTGTTTCAAAACCTCTTCCTATTATTGGGGATCAAAAAGCTCAATTAAATAATATTTACATTGAGTATATGAATATTGCCGATATTTATTTTTCTGAAGAAAAGTTTGATAAAGCAATTACATATTATGAATTAGCAATGCAAAATAAAGATTTGTATTGGAATTGTTATTATAAACTTGCAAAATCTTATGTATATCAGTCAGACTGGCAATCCGCTCTTTCTATGTTTGAAGAATTACAAAATAGGGATCCTGAAAATTCTTCTATAAAAGAATCTATTGCCTACATTTACGCAATGAAAGGGGAAAGGGAAAAAGCAATAAAAATTTATGATTCATTAATTAAGGAACAACCCGAAAATTGTGAATTTTTAGAAAATTTAATTGCAATACTTTTATTAAATGAAGATTTAACTGATGTAGAAGCTCCCTTTACCTTATTAAAAACAAATTTTCCTAATAGCAAAAATATAGAAGCATTTCAAAGTCAAATTGATCAGATAATTAAACACAACGAAGAAAAGAAAAAGAAAGAAGAACCAGATTCTAAAAACAGCTCAGAGGAAAGCTCTTCAAAATAAAAAAAAACGGTCGATTAATAAATCGAACGTTTTTTATGAAATTTTATTAATTATCTTCCTTCCAGAAATCTACGGAATTTTTCTGAATCAGCTCTAAACCCAATAATTGGTGAATCATTTAATTCGAGTGAATGATTAAGTGCCTGATCGGCTTCTTTTAATAATCTTTCGCCAGAAATTATTCTTATAGATCTGGATGTAATACCTATGTTACAAGTTGCAAAAGAATCTTTTAATAATTCCTTAATTTCTTTATAAATATCGTCTGCAAATTTAATGGCATCATCAATATTCATATTAATTCTAATAGCAACAATTTTATTTTCTTTATATTCAAAAATTAAATCTCTAAACTGGAAAGTTTTTACTAAATAATCACAGATACTCTTATAGGTAAGTGTGTCTTTATCAAGCTTTCCAATATATAATTCAAATAATGATAAGTCCTGTTCAGAAGAAATAGCTCTGTTCAATTCAGAATTTAATCTTGTTAATAAATATTCTTCCCAGCCAATACCAGTTTCTGGAGAAAATAAACCTTCAGGATTGACTTCCAAGTTTACAGGCTCTAAATCTTCTGTAAGATTAATGTTTTCGTCTATAATTTCAATCTTTTCTGATTTTTCTTTATTTTCCTCAAGATTTTCAAGTTCTTCTTTTACATCATTTGTAACTGAATTTTCTTCTTCAATAATTTCTATCTTAGTTTCAGATTCGTTGTTTATATTTTCTTTGTTTTCTTGAGACTGCATCTCCTTTTCTAATTGGGGAACTTGTGTAAATTCTTCTTCAGAATCTGAATTTAATATTTTTTGAGTAAGTATTTCATCGTTTGATTTATGATTGTAATAAATAATCAATATGCAGCAAATTATTGTTACAATCAAAATTACAAGGAAAGAAACTAAAAGATAGTGAAAAATAGAACCAGGTTTTAATTTATATATATTTGCTTTAAGAAAATAATTCGAATCATTTACTCTAAATGAATTAGAATAAGTTTTAATCAATTTTGAATCGTTATTTTCGGAATAATCATTAATCTGATATTTGTAAATTGATTTTCCATCTTCAAAAAGTTCTATAAATGAAAAATCATTCAAATTTCCAATTGCCTGATTAATTTTTCTGTTAAATTCACGGCTTGTACTTTCTTTTCCATCTATTCCTTTTTTAAGATTTAAAACACAATAATCAAATCTCTCTTTTGAATTGATGTCTCCATTTTTATATTCACTTGTAAGATTAAAAACTAAATAAAAAATTGCCCCAATGTATAAAATTGTGGCAAATAGGATAAAAATCTTTGCTATCTTATTTTTCATACATTAATTATAACTTACAATATTGGTATGCGCAAGATTCCAATATTCTTCAAAAGTCTTAGAATTATTATCTTTGTAGCGTAAATATGCTATGTAGGGGAGCAGGGGATTTAAAAGCTCTTCTTTACCACATTTACTGAGTTCTTTTAATATTTTTTCTGAAGAAATACTGCTTTTTACAAATAATTCTTTTCTAGAATAGATATTTTCAAGATGATAAATATCATTTTTGAATTCAATTTTAATTCCCAGCTTATTAATATAATTCAAAAACGATTGTTTATAGGATTCAAGGAGTTCACTTGAAAATTTATTTTCTGAAATTTTATTTAAAGGGGTTCTAAATTGTAATTGTTCAAATTTTTTTTCCATCGAAAATATTTTATTTGAATTAATTGAATAAAGTGAATCTAAATATGTTCCCTTTGTATAGGCTTTTCCATTTATATAAGAAAAATCTGCGGCAAAAATCTGTATTTTTTTAAAACCAAGTTTAATTGCAAAATCCAAAGCGGCTATAGTTACAGTTCCAGAGCCTGTATAAAGTTTTGGAAGATTATTAGAGTTAATTTTATTCACAAGATTAGATAAAGGATGTCCACTTACAAAAAAGTGAAGGTTATTTTTACTTTTTGTAATCAATTGGGCACTTGAAAAATCTGTTGCTAAATCAAAGAAAAAATGACTTCCTTCATAATGATTAAAAAAGTGGTTATGGGAAATAAACTGACCGTCAATAGAAATTACAAAGTCTACAAAAATATTTCTTTTTAAAAGTGCTTGAAATGCAGTATCACAAGCGATTATAAGATATTTTTCTCTATTTTTCTCAATTATTTTTACACTTTCATCAAGACTTGGGCCGGCTGCAATTACAGCTGCAATTTTATTTTGATTATAAATTAAAGGATTCTTGTCTGAATAATCTAATAATTTTATGTTTCGTAAAATATTATTATTCCAGATTTTACCAAAATGTGCCTGAGTTGAATAATCTTGAGAAATTATTTTTAGTCCATCTTGAATTTTACAATTAATTTCATCAAGAAAATTTTGATTACATTCTATCCATGGTTTTTGTTCAATTATCTGAAGATTCCCATCTATTGCAGGTAGATATGAATTAATTAAATCTTCTTTTACAGTATTCAATGTAGAAAAAATCAGATTCTCATTATTTAGATTTTTTATAAGGGGAATTTGATTTAAAAATTCATAATCTTCCTGATTAATTTCAAGAATCAAAATCTTAATTTTTCTGATTTTAAGAATTTCTTCTACAAATAATCCTGATGAAAGTCCAAATAAAATTACAAAACCAGTATTCTCTTTTACTTCTGATATTAAAGTTTGGGCACTTTTTATAGCCTTGTATCTGGAATCTATACTTTTTCCGTTTATTAATAGAGGAATAGCATGACCATCTTTGGATTGTATTATTTCCTTATAAATGCTTCCTTTATTCATTTAAGATTCCTTTTATTTTATTAAACAATTTTTTACTTTCATTTTCAAGTTTTTCCTTAAATTCTAAATTGTCAGGAAATTTTTTAACATTCATTATATCAAGAGGAAAAATATTTCTTTGAATTTCCTGTAATTTCTGAGGATTAAATAAAAATTTTAGATAATTCTTACAATCATTTTTTATATCTTCTTCATTTCGTGTATATTTTTTAAAAATTATTTTATCTTTTTCCTTTTGATTTTTTGTCATTTGAATAAAATCGCTAACTTGTAAATCTTTTATCTGGTTTAAATTATTATTAACTTTATCTT
>CAMGTC010000137.1 GCA_946061765.1 uncultured Treponema sp. | reverse complement strand
TTTTCAGCTTCCAGCATCAGCCTTATTTTCAAATCACGAATCTTTTCGTTCATCACATCCCCTTAACAATCAGTGTTATCAAAGTAAGTCCAACATTAAAGCAGCTGATAACACAGGCAATCACCGCCATAGTTTTTCCGGCTTTGCCGTTGTCTGTCTTAATGTGTTCTTCCAGACGGCGGGCAGTTGCACATACCTGTGGATTGAACTGGCAAGCTGTACTTCTGTTGTCCAGACAGTCCATTCTTTTTTCCATAGCTTTCTTAAATTCCTTCATCTCTGAGCGGAAGCCAGAAAGTTCCACATTCAAATCATTAATCGATTTCACCAATACTCCAATTTCTTCGATAACGGACCTCCCGAAGCCTAGACTCTAGTGACCCAGATTTCACTGGAAAAGGCTTCTTCTTTTTTATATCTAAAAGTAAGCTCATCAATTCTTACTTTCTTAAATGCAGAATCTTTGTTTAGTCTGATATCCATAAATGCACCAACTCGTGCATGAATAAGAGGAAGATAAGTTGTCAGATAGTAAGCACCTTTGCAGTTAATACATTCCTGTAAAAAGTCTTTAGCACGTCGCTGACAGAAAGGCTCTTCTTCAAATAAATCATCAGAGAGAAATTTAGATGTCACGTTTTTTACAATCTGACCTTTGGCTGCAATCTCGTTGTCATCTTTTACAAAAATGCTGTAGTTGGTTTCAGAAATAATCGCACGTCCTGTGATTGAAGCTTTGCGAAGTCCAATAAGTTTTCCGTCACGTCCAAGCTGAACAATTGCGCGGTTTTTAAAAGTTGTAGTGTCGTACTGGATTACAACTGGCTTGTCTTCACCGGTAACTTCCATTGCCTCAATGAAGTCTTCTTCAGAATCAAGCTCATCTGCATAAACTACATTTCGAGTTTTTCCTTCATCGTTCTTTGCTGTGTAGATTGCCTCGTAATCGTTATCTTTAATGATTGCTCTGTTGTCATCTGTAAACGGATAATAAGGCTGCATGTCCTCGTCGTACCAGACAGGAGCATCCGAATAGCTCCAGAGCTCCTGACGTTCCGTCTGAACATATCGAGTGTATTTAAGTCTTACGTTGTTTGCGTACTTATCGTTATTGTTGAAAAATCTGTAATGAGTGATTTCTGTTTCTGTAAGTTCAATACAGCTTTCTTCGCTGTAATCGTTTTCTGTGTCATAAGGACTTTCAATAAAAGAGAGGGTCAGATCCTTTCCGCATTCCACAACAGCGTCGTATGTCTTTGCCAGTGCACAAAGTTCTTTCCAGGCAGAACCTGCAACAACAACATAAGGAACATCAAAAGGAAGTGAGGCGCCGTTTATTTCTGCAGTATTGATTCCACCGCGAGCAGCAATCAGATGAACAAGAGAGTTTTCAGGATGCAGTCTGTCACTTACAACAGCATGAACAATTGTCTGTGCGTCAGTCCAGTTGCGTTGCATCTTTGTATCATCCAGCTTCGAGCTCAAATCAATTAAGCGTACCTTTGTTGTTTTATCGAGGTAGCCGGTCTCCTGGCTCTGGAATCCGTTGTCGTCTACAAAAAGATGAAAGCGATAAAATGTAGACTCGCGATTTCCAAAGCAATACCAAATCTGAACACCAAGTCCTGTTGTATATTCAGAGTTGTGTTCCACATCATAAAGACCTTTCAAAAGAAGCTCGCCACAGTTTACAATTCCGCCAGCTTCAGTTTTATAAGAGGTTGCAACACATTCAAGAATGTCAGAATCCGGAATGTAAACATCACCGCCAGCAAGTTCAAATACAACTCTTACAAATGGGCGTGAGTCAGTATCGCGAATCTTATTTTCAACTTCTGGTGGTAATTCGTAAAATCTCATAGCACCACCGTTTTGTTTTCTTTCTGATTTCGAATGTTGAATACAACAATGCCACAGACTTCAAACTTCTGATAACAGAGCACAGTGTCAGCGCAGTTGATGTCAGCCATGTCATCAAGAGGTTTCAGATCATAGAGGTCCAGCCAGATTCCGTTCCTGGCATCTATCTGAATTGTAAG
Source organism: uncultured Treponema sp. (assembly GCA_946061765.1). Taxonomy (GTDB): domain Bacteria; phylum Spirochaetota; class Spirochaetia; order Treponematales; family Treponemataceae; genus Treponema_D. The sequence continues at coordinate 5,474 of CAMGTC010000137.1, read as the reverse complement.
CTTTTCAATTTTATTCTGTGTCGGGTAATGTTCAGTATTTAATGGAAAGTAAAGAGTAATCTGATATTTCTTCTTTTCAGTAAACTTACCGTTAAGCTCAAAATGGTAAACAAGAGGCAGAGTCTTCAGGTCGGCAATTACACTGTGGCCGTCATAATAAAAAGTTCGGCACTGGTTCCAGGGTAAAGAGGGTGTAGTAATGTCCCAGCCGGTTACATAAGAATCTTCATTATCTTTTACATCAAATCTAAAATAGAATGCTTCTTTGTTTTCTGCTCTAAGTTCAAACTCGTTTACAGATACATTTTTATAAATGAGTTTTTCACAAACGCGGTCTACAAGAATATCAAACTTATCATCTGAATAGAAAAGCAAAAGGAACAGAGCAAGAATATTATTATATTCAAGTCTCGTAACCACGCAGCCAGTAATAGACTTGCCGGTTTCAACAAGCTTCTCTCTGTTCCTAATGCCGATGCAGCCTGGAAGAGCGTAGCCTTTCGACGCTTGTCGTACAGTTTCCTCGCTGTATGGTAATGGATAATATTCACCGTCTTTTGCCACAGTCAGTGTGCAGCTCTTTCCCTGAATCATCATGAGGAAATTGTAAAACGGTTATCGTATTGGAAATTCCGTTAAAAGTTCGGAAATAGCGAACTATGTTTACAGATTAAAATGATAACCTCTTAAAATATTGTGCAGTATCTGTATTAAAATCATTTCCTATAGCGTCAGTAAAAAGAAAATTGTATAACATACAAAACATAGGATTTTGTTTTTCTTCCTGGGAGATAGTTTGTTCATTAGTTACAAGAAAATGTCTGTAAAATAATCTTATTCCATTCTGAATCATTTCGATTGAAGCATCATTTATAAGATCATATTCTTTTAAATAATGAAAAAAATTGGTAATAAAATATGCAGAAAAGATTTTTCTTCTAAAAGTTAGATACTGTACTTTTCCAGAAATGTCAGGGAAAGGCTGAATAATTAAATTATCATCAGGAAGTAAATCTTCATTCATAAACAACTTAATTACTTTCCATGTTGGTCTAGATCTCTTACTTTTTGTCCAGCGATTAATTAACAGCTTTAGGTCTCCAGAATTGTTCTCACCAATTTCAAATCTTTTACTATCCCAATAGTCATAAAGTTTCTTTTTATCCTTAACGAGTGCCAGGAACAAATCAAAAACACCTTCCAAAGGTTCAACAATTTTTGTGTATTGATAAGTTGGAAGATAAAAATTGAACTGATAGATTGCTAAAAGAATTGCATCATTACGATTATTATGAAAGTCTTTAGACTCCAGAGCTTTTTGCATAGAAATTCTATAAGCATGACAAATTGAATACATGATTGTATATTCAAGAAATTTCTCTTCTGGTATTCCATCCGGTAAAGCAAACTGTAGTGCTTTCATATAAGGAATAAGTAAATCTAAAATTGCAAACTTATCCCAGGTGTTTATATAATCCTTATTTACAGCCCAATCTGCAAAGTCATTTAAGATATCCATAACTCTCTGAAAATCTGTGTCATGGATTAAATCATAATCATACTCAGCTTTAGTTAATTTTTGGATTTCCTTTTTTCGTGCCTCCCAGTTGTGCTCATAAAAATCTTTAAGGGCATCCTGTCCTATGGAATTAACAAAAAGTTTTATAATTGTATTTGCTGTAAGTTTCATGACAGCCTCCTAATTAAAGTGTGATTGCATTGTAAGGCTCAATTTCTTTGCAGTCATAACTTTTTAGGGAAAGTTTAATTTTATAACTATTTACAGTTTTCCAAATCCAAGCCATTCCATACTTTTCAAAGTGCGGCCATTACAAATTGGAATGTCATTTGGATTTAGAAGTCCATATAATTCTTTTACACAATGCTCACCAAAACCATTTAATTTATAGTCAGGGTTAGAAACACAATTAAAAATTCTTTCTTCATAATCACCCTGTCCATAAAGAAGATAAATAATAGATTTTCTTATTGCTTCAACTGTATTATTATTTTTGAAGCTTTCTTTTAAAGTTTTATGCCCACCTTCATAAAATCTTAAAGTATCATGAAAAGCATAAATGTTGTCCAAAACATCAAATAATTGTTCGAAATTCATTTTTTCGATTTTAGATTTATTTTCAAACCCCTTAGATACAAGACTAAATCTAGTTGAAGCAGAAGAATCTAAATATTCGTTTTTAATCGTTTCAAATTCTTTAATATAATTTGACAGAGAAACATTTAATTCTTCTATTGTTTTTTCTGGAACTCCATTATAACTTTCTCCTTTAGCATATTCTTCTCTAATCCACCATAAAAATCTATCAACTTCAATTCTTAGAGGTACTTCTGGATATCTTCTAACTTGTGTTTTTTCATATATTGATTTTAGTTGGTTGAAACGGCTTATATATAGTTGGTAGGCTTTTCTAAAGTTAGAAATGTACTTTTCTTTGTGATTTCCTTTTTCTTTTTCTCTTCCAACATTATTAAACTCGTATTTACCAACTTCTTTCATAATAGTGCGGAATGGTTCTGATGAGCTGCATTGTTTAATTATATCACTAAATTTTTTTAATTTATCTTTTGTTAAAACTTCAGCTTCATACCAATAATCCCAAAATACAGTTTTTAATTGTTCAAATATTGGTTCTTCTGAATCAAAAGCTATGTTAATTTCATTATTTGTTGTTAGACCTTTATGTGTAAAGTTTGAAGAACCTACAAAAGCAACTCTATTTCCAAATATATAAAATTTTGGATGAAAACTATTACCAGTAAAAAAACGAATATCAATATTTGGATTATCTATTATCTTTTCTAAAGATTCAGGATTTGTACCATAATCTAATCGTACTATTAGTTGAATGGTACAATTGTTATTAACCATTTTGATTGCTAAATCATCTTCTGAAAAGAAAGCGGTTGCAATATAAATTTGAGTATTTTTTCCTTCATCACAAAGTAGTTTATACATACGATCATTTGGAGCATTTGTATTTGAAATTAACTTCATCTTTTATCTCCTCATATATATTATAGGATTTATTAGGAAAAATATTTTTATTTTTCTTCCAGAGTTTTTGCAACACCATTTACTATTGTCTCATGAACAAAAACAATTTGTCCTTTTTTATTCTTATAAAAATCACTGCTTAATCGTTTAAAATATCCACGACGGAAATGTGGAATTACAAGTCCACCTTCAGAACGTTCACCAGCTTCAACAACTTTTTCAGATGTATTTAAGTAATGATTATTTTGAGTTTTTATATCGTGAGGAGCGCCATCGACAAGACATTCTGGAAAGCAGTAAATGTAAGAGATAAGATTTAAGGCAATCTTAGTAATCATATTGATTTCAGAATCTGTATAAACAATTGATTTCTTATCTTCAATTTCATTACTTGAAAGATGATATTGCTCCATTCCATGATTTACAAAAATACGAAGTTCGTTTGTAGTGTCATAAAGAGAGTATGCAAAAACATATCCCTGACTTATTTTTGGAAGATGAAGACAGATTCCAAAGTTAATTCCAGTTGTCAGATTTTCAAGCATGTCATCGGCATTTAAAACAACGCTATTACCGTTTTCTTTTATATAAGTTTTAATTCCCTCAAGGTCACGGATTTCCGGTTCTTTTAAGAATTCAAATAAAGCAGAATCTTTCACATAAATATGAGTAAGATTGCCCTGTAAATCACGAAGGAAAAGCTGAACGCAAGTTGCATCATCCATACAAGAAGCAAAGTTTGAAAGAAACCACTGACGAAACATTTCTGAAGTTTCAGATGTAGGCTTTCCTGTTTCAGAGTTGTCTTTACAAAATTTTCTGTATGCGTCGTAAAAAATACCGAATGTTTTGCCGTAATTAATATGCTTAGACATAAATATCCTTTTTTTATGATAATTATAACATTTTTTATCTTATTCGATAAGAATGCATAATCTAATAGTCAGAAGAACAAAAGTATGGTATAATTAAAAATAATTCTCTTTTGGGGTGGGAAAATGCAATTCAATAAATCCATAAAGTTTATAGATTTATTCGCTGGTATTGGCGGAATTCGCAAAGGTTTTGAACTTGCATGCTTTGAAAAAGGCATCCGAACTGAATGTGTCCTAACTTCAGAAATTAAACCTTATGCTATAGATGTCTTAAAACAGAATCATCCAAATGAAACAATTAATGGTGATATTACCAAAATTGATACTGCATCCATTCCAGATTTTGATTTTCTTCTTGGCGGCTTCCCATGTCAGGCTTTTTCAGCTGCCGGTAAACGATTAGGTTTTGAAGATACCAGAGGAACTCTATTCTTTGAAGTAGAACGTATTCTTCGTGATAAAAAACCAAAGGGGTTTATTCTTGAGAATGTGGAAGGTCTGGTGAATCACGATAAACAGAATCCAAAAGATAAAATAGGTAGAACTCTTTCAACAATCTTGGAACATTTGAAATCACTAGGTTATAAAGTTAATTGGCAAGTGCTTAATGCTAAAGACTTTGGTGTTCCTCAAGATAGAAAACGTATTTATATTACAGGGACTTTTACAGAAGCTCCAGATTTGAAGGATTTTGAAGTAGTAACTTCTAATCTATCTGCAGTATTAGAGCATGGACTTCCGGTCTCAGATAGCAAATTTGTTAACTTAGTTCTTTCTCATTATTCCGTAGATAAACTTTATGGTATGTCAATTAAAGATAAACGTGGCGGTGATAATAATATTCACAGCTGGGATATTGATTATAAAGGTAAAACTACAAAACAAGAAAAGGAATTCTTAAATTTACTTTTGAAAGAAAGACGAAAAAAGAAATGGGCTGCAGAGTATGGTATTGATTGGATGGATGGTATGCCACTGACAATCGATATGATACGCACTTTCTACAAAGCTGACAATCTTGAAGAAATGCTTGAAGATTTGGTTTCAAAAAAATATCTTAAAAAAGAACATCCTAAGAAAAAGGTTGGCAATAAAAGAATTCAAGATGAATCATTACCTCTTGGCTATAATATTGTAGCTGGAAAGATGTCTTACGAAGTAGCAAAAGTTCTTGATCCAAACGGTATTGCACCAACTCTGGTAGCAATGGATATGGAACACTTGTTTGTTGGTGATAATAATGGAATACGAAAACTTTCATTAAGAGAAGGTTTGCGTTTATTCGGTTATCCAGATGATTTTAAATTTGATGTATCAATTGCAGATGGCTATGATTTACTTGGTAATACTGTAGTAGTACCTGTTATTAAACAGGTAGCTTTACGAGTTCTACAAAAATTGTGCGAGGCAGGTGAAATTAATGAAAGTGAATGCGCTTAAAGTTTTCGAGAAACTTCTTGATGAAGATAAATTACTTGAAATTGAAGGACAGATAAAATTCTTCTTAGGTGATGTTGATATTATTGTAAAACAAAAAGACGTTGTTGGTAATATTATTCAGGAATGGCTTCAAGGTTGGATGG
>CAMGTC010000136.1 GCA_946061765.1 uncultured Treponema sp. | reverse complement strand
CCTCCAGATCCGTCAATCTAGAGTATCCCGTTTTTCTCGTATTTTCAAATCGTAACAACTACCTCTTTTAATCAATTAATTTTTCGCTGGCAGTTTCCCATTCCATGGTTTTTTGTTCTATCTGATTTGCAAGTTCATTTATTTGTGTCTGTACTGCTTTAGCTTTTTCGCCATTAGAATAAACAGAAGGTTCAGACATTTTTGCTTCAAGAGCCGATTTTTTATCTTCAAGTTCTTCTATTTCTTTTTCTAATCTTTCAACTTCTCTTTCGATTTTACGTCTTTCGGAATCTCGTTTTTTCTGTTCTTCCCAGGAAAGTTTTGTTTGAGAAGTTGTTTCAGGGGCGTTATGGGGGTAAAGCAACTTGTTGCAAGCAACTTGTTGCTTATCCCCGTTAGAAGGGGTAGTCCGTTCGCTTTCGCTCAATACCGAGTTTTCTCCGGAAACTCGCGACGCGAGGGGAAGGCTTTCCCCACCTGACATCTTTTCTACCTGTTCCATATAATACTGATAATCTCCCGGGTAATATTTAAATTGACCTGGTTCAAGATGGAGAACTTTTGTAGCAAGGCCTTCGATAAATCCACGGTCATGGCTTACAAATATTACACTACCACCAAAATCTTTTAGAGCCTTAAGAAGAACATCTTTTGAATGAATATCAAGATGGTTTGTTGGTTCGTCCAAAATCAGCAAATTTACAGGGCTTAATAAAAGTTGTAAAAGGGCAATTCTACTTTTTTCTCCACCAGAAAGAACATTTAGAGATTTATAAACATCGTCACCACGGAAAAGAAAGGCACCAAGCATATCACGCAATTTTGGAATGAGTTCCAGTGGCGCACGGGCTTCCAGGTATTCAAGGATATTTTCTGAACCTTTTATTGTTTCTGCATTATCTTGACTAAAGTAGCCGATTTTTACTCCTGCACCGGGAATAATTTCTCCAGTAAAATCCTTATCTTCCTGGGCAATTATTCTAAGTAAAGTTGATTTACCAGCTCCGTTTCGTCCAACTACTACCAGTCTTTCGCCATTTTCCAGAGTTAAATCCAGATTATTAAGAACATTGTTTTTTTTGTCGTAGGATTTATTAATTCCATTCATTCGTAAAACCAGTCGTCCACTGTGGGGGGCTGGCGGGAAGGTAAAATGAATTTTTTTGAGTGATTCTGGAATTTCAATTCTTACCATTTTGTCCAAACGTTTTTGATATTCCTGGGCCTGAGCAGCTTTTGTGGCCTTGTAACCAAAACGATTGATAAAATCTTCCAGTTTATTTATTTCTTCCTGCTGCTGTTCATATTCGGCAATTAAAGTTTTTAATTCTACTTCGCGGACTTGCTCATAATGGGTAAAATTTCCTGGATAACGTTTAAGGTTTCCGTTAAATAATTCATAAACCTCGTTAATTGTAACGTCAAGAAAATAACGGTCGTGACTAACAAGTAAAAAACCGCCTTTATATGATTGTAAAAAAGATTCCAGCCAGGAACGTGCTTCGATATCAAGATAGTTAGTAGGTTCGTCCAAAAGTAAAATATCTGGATTTTGCATAAGAGCCTTGGCCAGGGCAATTCTCATCTGCCATCCACCAGAAAATTCTTCTGTATTTCTTTCAAAATCTTTTCTTTCAAAGCCAAGACCAAGTAAAACTGATTCTGCAGCAGCCTGACGACGATGCCAGCCGCTATCATCTAATTTTTGAATTAAATCTGCCTGACGTTCCAAAAGGGCCTGGGTATTAGGAGGATTTTTTGTTAATTCTTCGCCTATCTGATCAATTTCTTTTTGAATATCATAACCAAAGGCAAAAGCTTTATCTGCTTCTTCTTTTAATGTGCAGCCATGGTGAGTTAATCCACTCTGAGGTAAATAGGCAATTCTACAATCTTTTTGAAGAGCCCTTTCTCCACTATCTGGTTTTACCAGCCCCGCAAGTACTTTGATTAAAGTAGATTTTCCAGCTCCATTTGTACCTGTAAGTGCTACCTTTGAACCTGTCTGTAAATTAATAGTTACATTATTTAAAATATCTCTGTCTCCAAAAGCTAAAGAGACCTGAGAAAACTGAACAAATGCCATAAAATAATCCTTTTTATGATAAATTATTTAGAAACGGTAAAATAAAGAATCATAGGACTTGAACCACGAGCCTTAAGGAGATTTCCGTCAATTTTTGCTCCAGTTGCATCTTCCAAACGTAAAGCACCTTCTTCCAATTTATAAAGGAAATTTACTTCTTTACTCATACCTTCAAATTTAAATGTTATAACTCCGTCATATTGAGAAGACAAAGCTTTTGAAAGTGCATATTTTACACTTACAGTTCCGTAACTCTTTGCACTTGCGTCAAGAATTGAAGGAACCAGAAGTTTATAATTAATCCACTGGAAAGTACCTTCTGAATTAAAGGTGATTGTTCCATAACTTGAACTCTTAAAGCTATTTCCGTGATTTATAATCTTTTCAAATTCGCTGACTCTTCTTTCTTTTTCTTTGGCAACCACTTCTTCAAGATTTTCAGAAAGAATTACATAATTTAATTCCTGCGGTTTTCCATTTTCGCCTGTATAACGAATAACAATATAATCTGCTCTTCTATAAATAATTTGTATTGGAAGATTTTTTAATTCATATTTATTGTCATCAATTTTTGAATAGCCTTCGTAAGCCCATGATTTATGAATTTTTTCCCAATTTAGAAGAACTTTATTATTTTCTACATCAATTGCAAATCTATAAGTAGGATTGAATTTTTGTAAATCAATATTTCCGGTATTAATCATTGTCTGGAAATAATCAGGATACCAGTTTTTAGAAAGAAGAGAATTATAAACTTCATCAACTGTATCTTTTTCTACAATCAGCTGGTCGCCAATCTGATTTCCTGATTCATCTTTTTCGAACAATGTAAGATTATAAGAAAAACACCAGCCCTGTGTTCCATCTGAAGTTAATATTTTATACCAGCAGCCTTCAAGAGGTTTTCCACCAGTCATAGGAATCTGGCCTTTTCCTTCAAAAAGAATTTTAATTTCTTCGCCTTTTCTAAGACGATAAACCTGTTTACTTGTATTAACCGGCTCTGAACGACAAGGAAGACCATCAGTTTTTACACTGGCATAAGTATGTGCGTTTTTCTGATATTTTGACTGTACCTGTAAAACCTTACTTTTCTTTACTGGTTCTGTAAGTTGCCACAAAGGAATTTCGACTTTTTGACCATCTGAAGTTCCAATTACATATACATGAGAGATATTTGATCTAATGTAAACTGGAAGAATATCTCCTCCCTGAATTTTATATTCTGGAATATTCCATAAAGCAACGGAATAGCCCATAACCTTATCAGAACAAGAAGTTAATAAAAAAAGTAATAAGATAGAAAATATAGATATAATTCGTTTCATGATTAGAAATCAACTAATGTTGAACTCCCCAAAAATTTATAATTTACCTTGTTTAGGTTTACTATAATATCATACCTGACAGTATAAATTCTAGGTTAGCCCAGGGGAAACGCATTATAAACGCTTTTCCGTAATGTTGGCGCGAAGGAGCGGGGCGTGGTTCAAAAACACTCTTTTTGTGGCTGCTGCGAAGCGGCAGTTCAATAGTTTCTATACCACAAAAAGCGTGTAGCGCATTATTGCGCGGTTTTGAATCACGCAACCGTGACTGGGAGCCAAAAATTCGGATTTTTGTTTATAATGCGTTTGCCCTGTAGGTTAGCCGCCTTTTAGTTTATTCTTCCATCAACACCTTGAACAAACCAGCTCATAGACCAGATATCCTGGGGAGACATTATATTTCCTTCTTCCACCATAAGATCACCATCCTGCCCATAAATAGGTCCTGTAAAAGGTTCTAAAGTGTTATTCATCAATTTTGTCATAATTGGATTAATAATTTCTGAAGTTCCAGGCTTACAATTCAAAGTCAATTTATCAAGTCCCACAAGAGAGGTAGAAATATCACCCCAGTAAAAACCCGGTTTATAATTTCCATCCAGAATACTGTTTACTGCACTTGTGTAATAAACAGCCCAATTAAAAATTGCCGAAGTTAGATATGTTTTTGGAGCATCATAAAAAGAAGAATAACTATAGCCCAGACAATAAACTCCCCTTTCTTCTGCAGCAACAAGGGTAGCAGTTGAATTTTGATGCTGAGTCATAACATCACAGCCAGAATCAATTAATTCTAGGGCAATTTCTTTTTCCAAAGAAGGATTATACCAGGTATTTGACCATATTACTTTTACCCTTACATCTGGATTTACAGATTTTGCACCAAGAGTAAAGGCATTAATGCCCCTTATACATTCTGGAATTGGGAAAGCTGCAACATAACCAATTAAATTTGATTTTGTGTGAAGTCCTGCTACAATTCCAGCAAGATAACGAGCCTGATAAATCTTACCAAAATATGAACCAAGATTTGTAGAATTAGAAATATTACTGGAACAATGATTAAAAATCACATTTGGATATTTCTCTGCCATTCTTTTTGTAGAATCTACAAATCCGTAACTTGTAGTAAAAATAACATTACACTTTTGATTTTCAATAAGTTTTTTTATTGCTTCATCGCAAGCTCGAGAATTCGTATCATCTACATTGACAATGTAGGCAGTTTTTATTCCCATGGCAATTAAGGCTAATCTACCCTTGTCTTGTGCCTGGCTGTATCCTTTATCTTCGATAGAACCATTATAAACAAAGCCAACTTTTATATTGTCTTTATTTGCCTTTTCTATCTGATAATCTTTTTGTTTACAACCAGAAAATGGAATCAAAAACAGGAGAATAATCACAAGGATTACTCTTGAACAAGAATTCCTAAAATTTCTAACCATAAAATTTCCTGAAAGTAAGGTTAATTTCTAAACTCTATTCCTTTTGAACTCATTTTTTCTACGATGGCCATAGACTGCACATCAATACCTTTTTGTCTTAGACGATCTCCGCCACCCTGGAAACCTTTTTCAATTACAATTCCAGCGCCGACAACTTGAGCTCCTGCAAGTTCTACCAGGGAAGCAAGCCCTTCAATAGCACAACCATTTGCAAGAAAATCATCTACAATTAAAACTTTATCACCTTTTTCGATAAATTGTTTTGAAACAATTACATTATAATCCTGATTATGTGTAAAAGAATGGATTTGAACAGAATAAACATCCTCTGGGACATTTGAAGTCTTATCCTTTTTACAAAATACTGCAGGAACCTTTAATATTCGGGCAACGGCGCAAGCAATGGCTATACCAGATGCCTCAATTGTTAGAACCCTTGTAATTTCCTTACCTTTGAAAGAATTTACAATTTCTTGCGCAATTTCGTCTAAAAATTGAACATCAATCTGATGATTCAAAAAACTACTAACTTTTAATATTTTGTCTCCAACGACAAGACCATCTTGGATTATACGATTTTTTAGTTTTTCCATAAAATAATTAACAAAAAAAAATGCCTAATTGTCAAGTATTATTTTCCGGTCATTCCCTAAATATTTATTATTTACTATAATAGGGATTACTATGGCTACACAACATAAACAAATTGACGAGCAGACTCTTGAAAATCTGCTTTACTTATCAAGACTTTCACCAGAAAGCACAGATATGGAAACTTTGAAAAAACAAGTTGATGAAATCGTGGGATATTTTGATATCCTTTCAAAATATGATGACAGCGAAAATCCATACGATGCCTATCCTACAACAACTGCAGATCAGCTTAGAGATGACACTGTTGTAGATGGCTTGGAAATGACAGATGTAAAGAAAGTATCTGAAAATTTCATGGATGGATATTTCCAGGTTCCAAAAGTATTAGGAGCAGGTGCTTAATGTATTACACAATCAAAGAAACAAGAGAAGCATTAAAAAGCGGTAAAACTACCAGTCTTCAGCTTGTAAAAGACTCAATTGAAACTTTTAACAAAGATAAATCGGCTTCAATTCCTCTAAATGCCTTTATCGAAATGTATGATGATGCACTTAAAAATGCAGAAAATGCAGATAAAGAAATTCAAGATGCAAAAGTTGCTGGTAATTTAGATAAACTTTTTGAAGAAAAACCATTACTTGGAATTCCTTTTGCAAACAAGGACAACATTTCTTCAAAAGGACACAAACTTACTTGTGGTTCTAAGATTCTTAACGGTTATGTAGCACCTTACAATGCAACTGTAATTGCAAGATTGGAAAAAGCAGGTGCAATTCCTTTGGGACGTTGTAATCAGGATGAATTTGCTATGGGTTCATCTACAGAATATTCTAGTTACGGAGCTACACGTAATCCAATTAACCGTGAATATGTTTCCGGAGGTTCTTCTGGTGGATCTGCCGCAGCAGTTGCCGCAAACCAGGCATTATTTGGACTTGGAACAGAAACTGGTGGTTCTGTAAGACTTCCAGCATCTTATTGTGGAATTTATGGATTAAAACCAACTTATGGTACTCTAAGCCGCTGGGGAGTTGTAGCCTACGGTTCATCTTTAGACCAGGTTGGTATTCTTGGTCATACACCAGAAGATATTGCAGAACCCTTAAGTCTTATGGCCGGTGTAGATTTTTATGATGATACTTCTGCAGATTTACCAAATGTAGAGGATATTAAAAATCTTAAAGCAATTTCTGATGACGAATTCAAAAAATTAAAGGTTGCTATTCCAAAGCAGTTCCTTAAAACAGAAGGAGCAGATCCTGATGTTGTAAAAACTTTTGAAGAAACTCGTGCCTGGTTCCAGAAAAACGGAGCCACAATTGAAGAAGTAGATTTACCAGTTCTTGACGCTTCTATTGCCTCTTACTACGTAATTGCTCTTTCTGAAGCTGCTTCAAACTTAAGTCGCTTTGATGGTATTCGTTATGGTCACCGTGTAGACAATGCAAAGGGATATGATGAATTATATGTTGATACACGTTCAGATGGATTTGGCCCAGAAGTAAAAAGACGTATCATAATTGGAAACTACGTTCTTTCTGAACAGTTCTCTGGAGACACATATAAAAAAGGTATGACAGTTCGTGCCAGAATTCAAAGAGAAGTAGCAAAGGTTTTTGAAACTTTTGATATTATTCTTTGTCCAACCTGTCCAACTGCCGCATTTAAACTTGGCTCAAAAGTTGACAATCCACTGGAAATGTATCTTTCGGATTTATATACAACTTTTGTAAACCTTGCCCGTATACCTTCTATCAGTGTTCCAGCTGGAAAAACTCAAAAAGATGGAATGCCAATTGGTATGCAATTCGCAGGTAAAATGTTTAACGAAAGTTTAATTCTTCGCATGGCACAAAGATGGGAAGAAGAACATAAAAACTGCGGAATTCCAGTAAATAACTAATAGCTACGATAAAAGTGCTCAAAAAAAAAGCAGAAAATGAACTTTCATTCAGTTTCTGCTTTTTTTTATCTCTTTTTATAAATTAATTAGTTCGGATTTCGAATTTTAATTCAGGGGGCTGACCAAAAAGTTCGTTGCGTAGCGTCATTCCGAACTCGTTTCGGAATCT
>CAMGTC010000135.1 GCA_946061765.1 uncultured Treponema sp. | reverse complement strand
TTATGAGTAGTACAATCAATAACGAATCAAATGATATTATTGTACCGGATTCATTATTTGAAAGCGAGATTCAGAATTCAAATGATGAAAAATTAAAAAAGATTTCAGAACTTTCAAAAAAAGGTTATTTACTTATTAAAGAAGGTTCCTACAAAGATGCTGTAAAAGTTTTCGAAGAAATCTTATCTATGGATGAAAATAATAATTACGCTTTGGTCGGTCTTGGGGATTCAGAAAGAAAACAGAATCATTTTGATGATGCTATTATGTATTATACAAAATGTTTAACAATCTACCCTAACAATAATTATGCACTGTTTGGACTTGCTGATTGTTACAAATCTCAGAATCAATTTTCAAAAGCTATAACAATCTGGCAGAAATATCTTGAACATGATGATAAAAATATCACTGTAATAACAAGAGTCGCAGATGCTTATAGAAAAATCCATGATTTTAAACGTTCAAAGGAACTTTACAACAAGGTTCTTGATATTGAACAGGATAATGCTTATGCACTTATTGGTCTTGGACATTTAAGTTATGATTTTAAAGAATATAAAGATGCTCTGTATTACTGGAACAGAATTTATGAAATCAATGGAGATGCTGTTGATATCAGGGTTTTAACTTCAATTGGAAACTGTTACAGAAAATTAAAGAGTTTTGAAAACGGAACTTCATATTTTGAAAAAGCCCTCGAAAAAGAACCCAAAAATTTCTATGCCCTATTTGGACTTGCAGACTGTTACCGGGGAATGAATCAACAGTACAAGTCTGTTACCTATTGGAATAGAATTCTTGAATTTGATCCCAAAAATAAAGTAATTTTGACTCGTGCCGGTGATGCTTACAGAACAACAGGAAATTATGAAAAGGCAAAAGAGTATTACGAAAAGGCACTTAATATTGATTTTGATATTTATGCTGCTATTGGCATGGCTTTAATTTGTAAGGGCGAAGGAAAAATTGATGAGGCAATCGAAAGATTCAAGAAACTCATTAATGATGATCCAAGAAATTCACGACTCTACAATGATTTAGCTGATTGTTACCTTGCCAAAAAAGATAAAGCTTCGGCTATAAAAGTATTAGAAACATATCTTCATCTTGATGCCAAAAATTTGGTAATTAAAAGTACTCTAGATAAGATTAATAAATAAAATTAGTATATACTCCCTATATGCAGAAAATTAATCTTTGTGGACTTTTACCAGACGAAATTTTTAAAGAACTTAATCTTAAACAGGCTTTCAGAGCCAAACAGATATTCAAGTGGGTAAGTTCTGGGATAAAAGATTTTTCTTTAATGACAAACTTAAGTTTAGACTTAAGAAATGAATTGAAAGAAAAAGCTTGTCTCAGAACTTCTTCTATTTCTAATGTATTAAAAGATACAGATGGAACTGTAAAATTACAAATCACATTACAAGATTCAAATGCGGTAGAAACAGTTTTATTAACAGACAAAGAAGGTAGAAAAACTGCCTGTGTAAGTTGTCAGGTTGGCTGTGCAATGAAATGCGCCTTTTGTATGACTGGTACATTAGGATTAGCAAGAAATTTAACTGCTGGGGAAATTGTAGAACAATTTTTCTATCTGGAAGAAATCTGTGGAAAACTGGATAACATTGTTTTTATGGGTATGGGAGAACCAATGCAAAATCTTGAATCCATAAGAAAAGCTATTTCATTTTTATCTTCTAAAGAAGGACGAAATCTTTCTACAAAACGAATAACACTTTCAACATGCGGAATTATAAAAGGTATTTATGATTTAGCTGATAATGGACCTAATATCCGCCTGGCAATTTCACTTACTACAGCAAACGAAGATTTACGAAATGAATTAATGCCAGTAAACCGTGGAAATCCACTTTCTCAATTAAGAGATGCAATTGATTATTATGCAAAAAAATCAGGAAAAAGAGTAACTCTCGAAGCTGCTCTTCTCCACGAAAAAAACACAGATAAAATCAGTGCAGAAAATATGATTAAATTTGCAAAAGGTCTTGATGTAAATATAAATTTAATTCCCTGGAATCCAGTTTCAATTTTGCCATTTAAAGAACCAAGCCAAAATGAAGTAAAAAGTTTTGTATCCATGCTGGAAAAGGCAGGACTTAATGTAACTTTAAGAAAAAAAAGAGGTCGTAAAATTGGTGGTGCCTGTGGCCAACTGGGAAAAACTCAAAATTTAAGTAATTAATCTTATATAAATAATATTTTTTTATATTGACTTACCTTAGTTTCATGTTATCATAGTGATAGTGAGTCTATCAGTATGAAACTACAACTATCTAAATGAGGTTGATATGAAAGAATATTTTTCCAAGGAAAGCTACCTTGCAAAAGAAAATACAATTTTAGACAAAATAGATTTAACTCCTTTCTTAGATTCCCGTAAAATCAAAGATGCTTTTATAAACGTAGGTGCCTGGCAATCATGGAATCCTGGGTTTGAAATTGAACCTGGTAAAAAACAGGATTCATTAAAAAATCTTTGTATAAAAAACTGGAACAAATGGCTTGTTTTTCCAGAAAGTAAATTTAAACCTTCAAAAAAAATAGTTTTGTCATCTTTTTTGTCTTATCTTAGATTTGATGATTTTTATCTTTTATTAATGTCTGTTGGAAATATTTCAAATAAATTACCTCCCCTTCAATTTATAATTGACCGTAAAACTGCAAAAGTAACTCTTGAAATTGCAGATAAAGGTAAAAACTGGAAAAAAGGAGAATTACAGGCTCAGATAGAAATTATAACTGTTTCTTCTTTTGTTAATGCAAAAAACACAATTCTTGCCTATTTTGGAAGACCAATGCAGGAAAAATATTTAGGTTGGGAAAGCTGGTATAATTATTATGAAAAAATTGATGAAAATAAAATTCTTTCTGATTTAAATCAAATTAATCAAAGTCCAAATCTTATAAAACTTGCAGGCCAGGAATTTACTGAATACAAAAAGGTTTTCCAGATTGAC
Source organism: uncultured Treponema sp. (assembly GCA_946061765.1). Taxonomy (GTDB): domain Bacteria; phylum Spirochaetota; class Spirochaetia; order Treponematales; family Treponemataceae; genus Treponema_D. The sequence continues at coordinate 4,559 of CAMGTC010000135.1, read as the reverse complement.
GATGGCTGGCAAATTTCTTTAGGAGATTGGGATTGTAATACAAAACTTTTCCCATCTGGATTAAAATCACTTACTCAAAAAATAGAAGAAAATGGATATATTCCAGGCATTTGGTGTGCTCCTTTAATCATTGATATTCGTAGTAAGTTTGCTATTGAACATCCAGATTACATTTTAAGGGACAAAAAGGGAAATCTTGTAAAAGCCGGCTGGAATCCTCGCTGGGGAGTAAATGGAATTTACTATTGTTTAGATTTAAGTCATGATGGTGTTCAAAAGCATTTAAAAAATCTTATGAATAAAATCATAAATGAATGGGGCTTTAGATATATAAAACTGGACTTTTTATTTGCCGGAATGTTATATGGCTCTTTTGCAAAAAATAATGCAGCATATGAGAATTTCCACATTGTAAGTAAGATATTAACTGAAATCAAAAAAAATAATGATGGAAAAGATATTTATTATCTTGGCTGTGGAATGCCAATGGAAATGGGATTTAAAAATTTCCCACTTTCAAGAATCGGTTGTGATACTTATGAACATTGGGATAATTCTTTTATGAGAAGAATTAGATGGAATGGCCGGGCATCTGCTTACTTGAATTTAAAAGATACTTTGGGTAAAGCCTTATGGAATGGTACAGTATTTCAATGTGACCCTGATGTTATTTTTATAAGAACTAATAAATGTTCTCTTACTCTTGAAGAAAAGAAAATAATTGCTTTTGTTAATTCTGTTTTTGGAAGTCAAATTATGTTCTCTGATAATTTAAACCTGACAACCGAAGAAGAAAAAATCACTTTGGATATTCTTGATGTAATAAAACAATATCAGAAAGAAAACTTCAGCATAAAATATTTGGGAAATGATTTATATCAAGTTCAATCCTTAAATTATCTGGGGACAATTGATCTTGGTAAAAATCGGAAATTAGAAATCAAACCAAGATTCTAATAATATGAGGAGATGTGATATGAAAATATTTGGAAATGAAATCAGTCAGAAAGTTTACAAAAAGGCTTTAAGAAATCAGAAAAAGCTTATTCGCAAATTTGGTGATGATAGAAATAAAACTTATCATTTAAGTTTAAAAGAAAATGATATTATTGGAAAAACTCTTGGTGTAAAAACAATTGTAATTGAAGAAAATCCAGAGAAAACTTTTGAAGAACAGCTTAAAGAATTACCTGGTAAACCTATAATTATTGGAAATATTCGTATGGGCTTTGGCCATTATCGAATTTCAATGGCAATTGCCAGTGCCGCCCACAAATCAGGTTACACTCCCCTTTGGTTTGATTTAAATTCTTTTCCACAGACAACTTGTACAAAAATTATTTCAAGTCAAAATGATTTATATTCTTTAGGCTCAAGACTTTCGCAAAAATCAAAACTTTTTAATAAAATTGTTTGGGAACCTTTAAATTACGAAGGTTTTAAAAAACTTTCCTATAATGTTGGCGATCAATTGAATTCAGAACTTATGACAGCTGTATTCAAAGAAATTCCAAAAGATTTGCCTTTTGTTGGAACTCATGTCTGGCCATGTCAGGCTGCAATTCATGCTGGAATGAAAAATGTAATTAATGCAATTCCTGATAACTGGCCAATGGCTTTACATCTTTCAGAAGGTGCTTTACACACAGTTCAAACGTATAATGCTTATTTTGGATACCGGACTTTAAATGATTTTGTTCCTGGAAAAATTTTAAATCCAATTCCTTCAAATCAAATTATTTATACAGGCAGGTATATTGACCACGAACTTGTAGAAAATCTTGATGAAGATTGTAAAAAGAGATTGGAAAGATTAGAACAAAATAAACCCTTGCGTTTCCTTCTTACTATTGGCGGTGCAGGTTCTCAAGTTGATACTTTTGCTAAAATTATTAAAACTCTTATTCCTTTCATTAAAGACAATAAAGCCTGTCTTTATATGAACTGTGGAGATTATCTTAATGTTTATGAAGAACTTAAAAAGAGAATTCCAGAATTAAATGATGATTCTTTCTGTCAGATTCATTTTGATGACTGGAATAAAGAAGAAGAATTTGTTGAGCTGGCTATTTCAAATCAGGACAATTCTGCTTCAAAAGGTCTTCATGTTTTTTACAACAAAGATATTTTTGCCGCCGTTTATATTACAAATCTCTTAATGAGAGCTTCCGATGTCCTTGTAACTAAACCAAGTGAATTATCATTTTATCCACTGCCTAAGCTGTTTATCAAAAGAGTTGGAGGGCACGAAAAATGGGGAGCAATTCATTCTGCAGAACTTGGAGATGGCAGTCAGGAATGCGAATCCAGTGATTTTGCATGTTCAATGACTGAACTTTTAATTAATAATAAAGAAATTTTACATGCGATGAACGAGAATATAATTAGAAATAAAAAAGATGGTATTTATGATGGGGCCTATAACGTAATAAAGGCTTTTAATAAATAATCTTCAGGAGTTTTCTATGACACCTTCGGAAAAATTTAAGGTTGATAAACATGTTTTAAAAGAACAGAGAGTCAACAGAATTATGGCAGCTGCATTTGATCTTTTTTCTAAAAAAGGAATAGATACAATTGCAATGACAGATATTGCCGAAAAAGCAGAAATTGGAGTTGCCTCTCTTTACAGATATTATACAACTAAAGAAAAAATGGTGATTAATACTGTAATCTGGGCCTGGAATCAACAGAAATCAATGTTAATTCCTTATCTGGAAAAAAAAGATTTTGAAGAAAAAAATGGTCTGGAACAATTAGATTATATTCTATCACTTTTTGTTACCCTCTTCGAAAATAATACAGATTTTTTAAGATTTATTTATTTCTTTGATTCATATGCTGTTAGAGTGGATTTATCTAAAGAAACACTTGAAGAATATGAAGATGTAATTAAATCGGTTGAAGCAATCTTTTTATCTGCAATTAATAAAGGAATTATAGATAAAAGTATTGATCAAAAATATAAGGGTAAAGAATCGGATTTATACTTTGCACTTACTCATGCTCTATTTAACACTGCACAAAAACTTTCTTTGAGTGGCAATTTACTTAAAATGGATTCTTTAGTAAACGGAAAAATTGAATTGTCTTTGATTATTGATATGTTAATCAAAGGAATAAGTGCTTAAACAGGAGTTTTATATGAAATCTTTGACAAAAGATAAAATGTGGATTTATGCAATTGGACAGCTGGGCTGGTCAATTATCAGTGGATTAATAGCTTCATGGCTTGTTTATTTTTATCAGCCAGATGTAAAAGCAAAAAGCGAAGGTATGATTGCTTTAATTCCCGAAGGACGTGTTATTTTTGGAGTTTTAACTATTATTGGTTTGATTACTTTTGCTGGTCGTATTTTTGATGCCGTAACAGATCCTCTTGTTGGAAGCTGGTCTGATAAATGTAAAAGTAAATTAGGAAGAAGAATTCCATTTATGCGTTACAGTGCAATTCCATTAGGATTGATTTTTGTTCTTGTTTTCTGTGCCCCTGTAAATCATGTTTCGCCAATTAACACAGTCTGGCTATTTGTTTTTGTAGCAGCTTATTATTTTGCTATTACCTGTTATTGTACCCCTTATACTTCCCTTCTTGCCGAACTTGGTCATACTCAAGATGAAAAAATGAAACTTTCAACCTGTATTTCATTAACTTTCATAGTTGGTACTACAATTGGATATGTTGCTCCTTATATTTGGGGAGGATTAATTGGTGGAGGAATGTCTAGAATTCCAGCAATGAGAATTACATTTGTAATTTTATCTGTCATTGCAACAATTTTTATGTTGATTCCAGCTTTCTTCTTAAATGAAAAAGATTATTGTGATTTCCAGCCTAGCGAAAGTACAATGCTTTCTTCATTAGGAAAAACTTTTAAAAATAAAGAATTCAAAGTATTTTTGGTACAGGATATTATTTACTTTTTAGGACTTACAATGTTCCAGACAGGATTGCCATTTTTTGTAACAAGTTTACTTCAGTTTGATGAAACAATGTCTTTCCCAATGTTTGCAGGATTAACAGCATTATCTTTAGTTTATTACCTCTTCATCACAAAACTTGCTTCTAAATTTGGTAAAAAGAAACTTTTAATCGCAGCCTTTATTGGATTCTTTATTTGTTTTGGATTTACAGCAATTTGTGGACCTCAATTAAAATTAAATATTTATGTTCAGGCAATTTTGATTGTTGTTTTAGGCTCATTTCCAATGGCAATTTTTGGTATTTGTCCTCAAGCAATTGTTGCAGATATTGCTCAGGCAGACGAAATTGTTACTGGTGAAAGCCGTAGTGGAATGTTTTATGCTGCAAGAACTTTTGCAATGAAATTTGGTCAGTCGGCAGCTATGTTATTGTTCACTTCACTTGCTACAATTGGCAGTTCAAGTGGTAAAGGTTATAGAGTTGTAGCACTTGTTGCTTCTTTGTGTTGTATTGCAGGTGGAATATTTATGGCTCTCTTTAATGAAAAGAAAGTACTAAAGATAATAAGCTCAAAAAATGAATAACCCGTATTGTATCACGTAAAAACCTTACCGAAATAGTTCTGTGAATCATG